>JAWVYR010000203.1:0-5167 GCA_033722635.1 Balneolaceae bacterium
GTCGTTCGGAGGAGGAGTACTACGACCTTGAAAAAGCGATGACCCTGCGTTCGGCGGTCATCGATCGCGGCGGCAGAATCCTGGAAAGCCATTTGATCGATTCGACCGTCTGTGACTGCTGCCAGACCGACCTCGCCCCCACTGCACGGGGTGCGATCGCCGTCTACCGAAACCGGACTGACGGGGAGATCCGGGATATCCAGGCAAGCCGCTATCAGGAGGGCCGGTGGACAGAACCGGTGACCGTCCATCCCGACGGATGGAAAATTGGTGGGTGCCCGGTCAATGGACCGGCCGTCGCATCATCCGGGGATCACATGTTGATCAGCTGGTTCACCAACAGCGGTAATACTCCGCAGGTCAAGGCGGTATTTTCAATCGACGGCGGGCAATCCTTCTCGGATCCGGTACGGATCGACGATGGGAATCCGCTGGGACGGGTGGATGCAGCGCTGAGGCCGGAGGAAAAATCTGGATTTGTAAGCTGGATGGAAAAAACGGAAGAGGGAGCGGATTTTCGATATCGAAAGGTAGGCTCGGAGAGAATGGAATCCGTAACCGTATCGGCGATGAATGCCAGCCGCAGTAGCGGTTTTCCCCGTATGGTGCTTCAGAACAGCCGATTACTATTTGCCTGGACTGCCATCGATTCGCTTCCCCATGTCGAAACCGCCTATTATCCGCTGACCAACGGACACTGAGAAGGACTACTCTTTGGTCATGCGTGGTATGAAACTTTTGATGATGCCCCAAAATCCCTTGGCGGGCTTTCGGGCCCTGCGATTGCGGCTCACCGCTTTTTCGATAATCTCCACATTCAATGATTCCTCGAGATGATCCGCCCGGCGCTGGGCCCGTTCTTCGGGGGTAGGCACAACCTCCTCTTCAGCTTCGTCCATCTCCGGTTCTTTCAACGTTCCGGGCCGCGGAGGCCGTTCCTCCCGCTTTTTCTTTTCTCGAGGCTCTTCCTTTGATGGTGTTTCTTTCTGCTCTTTCACTTCTTCAGACTGGGCCGCACCAGGTTGCTCTCGCTCCTTTTTATGTTTTTCCTTTTGTTCGGTCTGTTCCTGTTTCTCACGATCCCTGCCGTCGTCTGACTCTTTGGAGGCCGGCCTGCGTTGACGATTCTCTTTCTTTTGCTTTTCTTTTACCGTTGTTTTCTGCTGTTTTTGCCTCTCACCGTTCCCCGACCGCTGCTCTTTCTTTTGGTCGGAAAAATCGGGCAGATCCTTGATCTCCAACTGGTCACCGACCGCCCTTTTTATATCCTGAAAACCCCTTTTGTCTTTACCGCTTACAAAGGTGATCGCCATTCCGGTACGATCCAGCCTCCCGGTCCGGCCGATCCGGTGAATATAATCATCCGAGTTGTTGGGTACATCGTAGTTTACGATGGCTGAAACCTCGTCGATATCGATTCCCCGGGCCAAAACGTCGGTGGCCACCATAACCGGGTGCTTTCTGTTTTTAAATGCCCTCAGTGCGGCATTCCGCTCCTCCTGAGAGCGGTCCCCGTGCATGCTTACCGCATTTATACCCCGTTTTTTTAGTACATTTTCAAGCTGATCGACACCGCGTTTGGTGGCGCTGAAAATAATCGTCGACTCCCAGCTGTGGGTATCGATCAGGTGCTCCACCAATTTGATCTTCTCTTTCCCGGAAACGTAGTAGACCCACTGCTCCACCCCCTCGGCGGGTTTCGACGGTTCGATCTCCACCCGTTTGGGATCCTTCATGATCTGGCGGATAATCTTTCGTATTTCATCGGGCATGGTGGCAGAAAAAAGGAGGGTCTGGCGGTTTTCAGGCAGAGCGTTGACGATCTTGGAGACATCCGGCAGAAAACCCATATCCAGCATCCGGTCGGCTTCATCCAGCACCAGGTACTGCAGCCGGCTGAAGTCGATATCCAGGACATTCATCTGATCGAGGAGCCGCCCGGGGGTGGCCACCACGATATCCACCCCGGCCCGGATCGCCTTGGCCTGTTCGGCAAAATCCTTCCCTCCCACCACGGTAGCTGAGGTGATTCCTGTATGATAACCCAGTGCAAAGATCTCCTCATCGATTTGCTGGGCCAGCTCCCTGGTCGGACTCAGGATCAGTGCCTGTATCTTGTCGCTCCGGTCGGCGAGAATTTTCTCCATGAGCGGTATGACAAAAGCGCCGGTTTTACCGGTACCGGTTTGAGCCAGGCCGATCACATCATGGCCCTCGAGTACGAGGGGGATAGCTTTTTCCTGGATGGGGGTTGTTTCGGTGTATTGCACATCGCGGAGGCCGTACTGAAGCTCCGCAGAAAGATCAAATGAATCGAATTTCAATATAATTCAGAATTTACTGTTAATTTTACAAAGACCTACAATATAGGGGTTTTTTTGATCCTATTCAGATTCCCCCCGCCAGATTTTTTGTGAAGGGATAAAAATTGGATACCTTCCCATGCTAACGCTTAAAACCCAATAAAATTGATAGATTTCTTAATGAAAAACAGAACGCAATTATTACCAGGATTAGCCGCTGCTTTTATGGCGATATTCCTGTTCACTTCATGCCAGTCGGGCACTGTCGGAGGCACCGGAGATGCTGAACTTGAATCCCAGATCGACAGCGTCAGTTACAGCATAGGCTACCAGATCGGCAGCAATATCAAAACCCAGGGCATGGGCGATGTAGACCTTGATGTTTTGATGGCAGCCATTAATGACGGTCTGAATGACAACGATCCCGTGCTGTCACAGAGTACGATGCAAAATGTTGTACGCGGCTATCAGTTGATTGCTCAACAGAAAGCACAGGAACTGCGCAAGCAGACCGGTATCGATAATCTTGAGGAAGCGCAGGAGTTTCTGAAAGAAAACCGACAAAAGGAAGGGGTAACAGTTACCGACAGCGGATTGCAATACAAGGTGCTGAAGGAAGGTGACGGCCCCTCCCCTTCATCGACCGACACCGTGGTGGTGCATTACCGGGGCATGCTTGCTGACAGTACCGTATTTGACAGTTCCTACGAACGCGGCGAGCCAGCTGAATTTGCACTCAATGGCGTAATTCCCGGCTGGACCGAGGGACTTCAACTGATGAATGAAGGAGGCAGATTTATCTTCTATATCCCCCCAGATCTCGCCTACGGTGAAAATCCACCTCCGCGTAGCGTTATCGGCTCCAACAACGTACTTATTTTTGAGGTGGAGCTGTTGGAGGTCAAGTAACCTCTACTGCTTTTGCCGCCGGCTGAACGGCCGGCGGTATTCCTTACTCTTCCAGGTCCCGTTTTTCCAGAAAGGAGAGCAGCTCCTCCTTTTGAATATTAAATTTTTCCTCGTAGTCGTCCATACTGCGACGGATCACTTCTAGCGCCTCATCCTTACCGAACTCATGGGTAATCTCAACCTCTTTTTTCCCCTCCATGTAAGGCATCTGTTTATAGGTGAGAAAATAGTGGGATAACCGATCGATTAAATTTTCCGGCAGCTGGTCTATATTCTTGACCTCTCCGTACAGGGCATCGCCCTTGAGTACGGCGATAATCTTGTCGTCGGCTTCATTGCCGTCGATCATGCGCAATCCCCCTACCGGAATGGCATCCACGATCAGGTCGCCGTGGGGAATCGAACGCTCGGTCACCACGCAGATATCCAGCGGATCGTTGTCCCCCTTGATATTTTTTCTGCCGGTTTTCTCCATGCAGTATTCAGCAGTACGACGGTCGCAGAGCGTTTGAGGGATAAAACCGTAGGGAACCGGTATGATGTTTGAAAAACGCTGAGGCCGGTCTACCATCAGATATCCGCTGGTTTTGTCGAGTTCATACTTCATCGTATCGCCCGGCACGATCTCAATAAAAACTTTGACCTCCCTTGGGGCATTTTCCCCGATGGTGATCCCATGCCAGGGATGCGGCTTCGATAAGAGCCTGATGAGGTGAATCAATCGTTTTCCTTTTTCTTCATTCATGGGATATCGGTATGTCGGTTAAGGTTGGTGCCTGTTTCCGGCTGTTGCCATTTTCAATAAAAGAAACACGATACCAAGATTCTATCCCTCGACTTATACAAATCCGGTGAGCGGGGCAGTGGTCAGCACCAGATGCTTTATAGGATCAGTTAAACTACATTAGAAAAGCATCATTTTCCTGAAAATTTTATCATGATTCTGTTTTTTTAATCAGCCAGTTAAGCTGGCACTGGGTCAAAGAGACAAATTATATACAGAATAAGCCGGGAACGGCTTGCTACTAAAAATAAAAAAGGAGTACAGATGGCTACACCGAACAAACCTTCCGCCGAAGAGATGAAAGAATTTATCCGGCGATGCAAAGAGCTTGCCCGAAGAATGAATGAAATCAACAACCTGCATCCCCAAAAAGGATAAACAAACGTAGAAAGTAAGAAAGATGGGACAGCAGCAACTTCTTCTAACCGTTCTGGTTACCATTCTTGTGGGAATCGCCACCCTGGTTGCATTGAACGCGATCAATGAAAACCGGGCTGAGTCCAATCTGGATGCGGTTCGGCAGGATATTATGATGGGTATCAGTCATGCTCAACGATACTACTATGCAACACCTGAAATGGGAGGCGGGGACCGAAGTTTTTCCAATATTACCATTGAAGACATCCTCCTGGATTCACTGAACGAAAATGGCAGCTACACGGTGTCGGGTAACGGCAACTCCCTGACCATCGAAGGAAATGGCGAATTCACCAGCACCAATCTGAGGGCCGTCGCTTCGATAACCGGCGGGGATATGAGTGTGACCTGGACCAAAATTCCGGGCAACGGTAATGGAAATGGAAACAATGGGAACAACGGGAATAATGGGAACAACGGGAATAATGGGAACAACGGGAATAATGGAAATAACGGAAATAATGGGAACAACGGGAATAACGGAAACAATTAAGCCTACTCGGTTCGGGCCCTCTTTTACCTGATGAAATTCAGAGTTGCTTATAACTAATTTATTAAATATTTAATTTCTGTACCGTTGTTGGCTTTTTCGGGAATACGGTACATACAATAAAGGGAGCCGGTTATCCGCCGGCTCCCTTTTTTACGTTGGCTTTTTCGGGGTACAATGCATGAGAGTAGGGAACTCTCATCTGTTAGTATAACGGTGTAAACCGCAGTTTGTTCCTCTATATAACGCAATAATCCATAAAAA
>JAWVYR010000204.1:0-5161 GCA_033722635.1 Balneolaceae bacterium
GTAGTACATTGCCGGCTAGTCTGCCCGACGCATCTTTGATCTCCTGTAGCAGATCCAATAGAGAGAGCTTTAACTTTTAGTTTCGAATGCTGTACAGCAGAAGTTAGTATAATCTTGTCAAGAGTGAAAAGTGAAAAGTGAGACGTGAATACCTGCCAACTGCCACTGCCTCCTGCTTGCTCGCCGTAGCACTTCGTGGCTGAAGCCAGGGAGCTTAGAAGATCTTGTGCGAAGGAGAGCCTCCTGCCACTGCCTCCTGCCAACTACTTCTTCCTGATATAGATATCGCCTTTCATGCTCTTGAAAAGATATTCGGCTCCCCCACCGTTGATATCCCCATAGATCCAGTTGTTGATCGACACCTTGAAGACTCCTGAGTCGCTGTTATCATTTCGATTTGTGCCGGATCGGTTGATATCCATATCGAAATCGGTGTAAATATCCCCCCATTCCGATCTCATCTTCGCCGTCAGTTGGGCATTGTCCGGAAGGGTTACATCGATATCTCCGTTCAGCGTGGTGAAAGCCATCGGCTGCCCTTCGCTGACACGGCTGAAATTGGCCGTAATATCACCGTTGACCGTATTGACGGATGCGGACCCGCTGACATTGACCAGGGCGACCGCACCGTTGATATGGCTGATCTCCATCTCCCCGTTGACATTTTCGATGGTGATATCCTCACCGTTGACCAGTGAAAGCTTGAGGGAAAAATTCCGGGGAACCGACAGGTCGAAGTTGATCTCTTTCATGGGAGTGATCCCGTTGATCTTCACCTCGTTATTATCCTCGGTGACTTCGAAACCTGTCGCATTGTTGGTGATGCGTCTCAGTCCATCTTCCGTTACCTTCTGTTCCTCCTCTTTTTTACTTTCATTGTTGTAGCGGATGATCACCTCATTGCCGTCGTATCCACTTACGCTGATGGAGCCTCGCACCAGGCCGAGTCGGAGTTTGCCGGGCTGGCCGGGATTGCTGAGTGGAATGGCGATCTGATCCTGTGCTGCAGCGGAACCGCAGAAGAGCAGGCTGATGAAGAGGGCCGATAAAATACTAGTTGTCTTTTTCATAATAGTGAGCTTTCGGTAAGTTTTAGGAATTAATTTTTTTGATGTAGACGTCGCCATTCAGTACCTCGAACCGGAGTTCGGGCCCGCCCCCGCCGATGCGGTAAGGTGAAAACTTATCAATGCTGTAAACCGTTTTGCCTTTGTGCCTGGCTCGTTCGGTTTTTGCTTTTCCGGCAAGAAGGCGAATATTCTCAAAATTGGTGTAGAGATCCCCGTGCAGGCTTTTGAATCGAATGTCCGCTGACAGATCTTCCGGATAGTATACCTCTATTGTACCGTTGATCGTCTCATACTTGGACTCCGTTGCCGGACTTTTGGTATACCGGGCGGTGATATCGCCGTTGATGGTGTGGGCACGGGTTTTGCCGGCGATCCCGGTGAGTTCCACGGATCCGTTGATATTGGAGGCGGATAGCTCCCCCGTGATATCGCGCACCGTTACATTGCCGCGATTGATGGTGGAAGCGTGCAGATTCACATTGCGGGGGACCCGTATGTTGATATCAAACCGAAATTCGTAATCGTCCTCATGGCGGTCGATCCGGTAGTTGATGCGGTCATTCCGGTGCTTCATCTCGATAAAGGGGGCATCCAGGTAGATCAGCACCAGGTCGCCCTGCTCTTTCACGGTCAGGTTGACCTCACCGAATCCCTTCCGTACCAACTCGTCGTTGTCTGCGCTGATCCGTTTTTTCGCCTCCACCCGTATCTCATCACCGCCGTAACCCTCCACGGTGACCGCACCGTTTATGTTGTACACCTTCAGTTGGTTGGATGTATTGCCGGGGTCGGCAAAGCGGGCGGTTTTTTTGATATTTTGTGAGCTTTCCTGTGCAACGGTAGTAGCGTTAAACATCAGGAGCATGGCACTCATAATAGCTGACAGTGTTTTCATGGCGATATTATTCCGGTTTTGTTCAGTTCAGTGCGGCTATGGTGTTTTCCAGTTTGTCGCGCAGATCGGTGTGGAGACCATTCTTCTCGAGCAGTTTTTGAAATGCCTTCACCGACCGTTTCTCCTGGAGGTTCAGCATGGCATCGGCAAGCGAGGACTGTACGACCGGTGACTCCTGTCGTCCGATCGCATCGATCAGTCCCTTCCGGACCTGCGGGCGGTCGCCGTGTCTTACCAGCGCTTCGACGGCAGCGACGCGTACATTTACATTCGGGTCATGATTCAGGGTCTTCAGCAACGCGTCGATAATTTCTCGGTCGGCCTCCCTGATCTCGTTGCTGATGTTGACAGCCTTAAGCCGTTCAATTGGAGATTCATTGTCCATCAGGGTGACCATCATCACTTCACGCATCTGCGACACCTCCTGCGAAAGCCGGTCGATCCGCTGATCCCGGTTCGATAGCGGGGTAAACAGATCGCCGATCAGCAACCCGGCTATAAAGAGGGCCAGTGCTGCGGCCATGTTTCTTGGGCTGATCCGGTTCAAAAGCTGTTGGAATCGAATGTTTATGATTTTTCCGATGGTCTGTTCCTCTTCTTTGGCCCGTTCGCTGAGCATCGAATAGAACCGTTCCCTCATCTGAGGATTCGGTTCGGGCTGTGGAAGCGTGCCCAGTCGCCGGTAGATCAGTTCCATTTCCTTGAGGTCCAGTAGGTCGATGGTGCCCTGTTCGATCAATTCGTTGAGTTCGATACGCTGCCTGGTACTCAACGAATCCTCGATATAGGCGGTTACCAGTTCGATATATCTCTCGTCAATCATATTTCTTCCTTTTTATTAAGTTCGCTTACAATCTCTTTCAGTTCTCTGATCCCGCGAAAAATTCTCACTTTCACAGCGCTGACCGAACTGTCGGTAATCTCCGCAATTTCGCTGTATTTGAATCCATGGTACCGGCTCAGAATCAGGGTTTCCTTCTTTTCAGGGGATAACCGGTTCAGGGCTTCTTCCAGTAATTGCTGTTGCCGGTTTTCCATTGTGAGTACCGTTGTTTCCGGTTTCTCCAGGTTTGGGGATTCATCTTCGAATGCCTGTTCAACCTGGTTTCGCCGGGATTGCCTGTGGTAATGATCGGCCTGGAGATTGCGTGCAATCTGAAAAATCCAGGTGGAAAAAGATCCCTCCCCGGTATAGGTATGCCGGTATTTGATGATTCGCTCGAATACCTCCTGTACCAGATCTTCACTTACATCCATGCGGCCGGTCAGCCGGTAAAAAAAACCGTACAAACGACGATTATACCGTTCAAACAGAAGTCCCAGCTTTTCGAGCTGGCCTTCCCTGACCTTCACCATGAGCGCGTTGTCCGACGTCGAATCCAACGGATAAGGGTTTTCTTTTCTGTTTTACATTGGGGTACACTGATGACAAGCCGAAAGGTTACATTTTTTTGAAGTGAAAAGTGAAAAGTGAAAAGTGAAAAGTGAGAACCGCCGGCAGATGAACGCGCGTGAAATCAAAATTCTCTCTCATTCAAGATCGGATACTATTTTAGCCCGTTGGATTATTGCCAGTATAGCAGTATTTAATTTCCCCTATAACGAATAACGAATAACCAATAACCAATAACCAATAACCAATAACCAACTCAGGAATCCTCCACCGGCAGGCCTTCCATCTCCATGATCCGCAGGGCATTGGTGGTAGGGCAGGGTCCGGGTTTCAGCCTGTATTCGAAATGCATTTTGCCCTCTTTGATGGTCTCCTCAAAATGCCAGTTGGTGAGTTTCGGTATATCCTGCTCCAGCTCGGTAAGCTCCAGGTCGTGAGTGGATATAATCCCGATTCCCCGGCTGCCGGCCACTTTTTTCAGGAAGGAAGTACTGCCGATCAGCCGCTCACGGTTGTTGGTGCCCCGGAAGATCTCGTCCACCAGATAAAACAACGGATAGGCATGCGGCTGTCGGAGAGCGTCCAGCATACCGCGGAGCCGCTTAACCTCGGCGTAAAAGTGAGAGAGCCCCGCATCCAGTGAATCCACCACGTTGATACTGGAGTAGATCCGGAACGGTACGGTTTGCAGGCGGGAGGCGACCACCGGCCCGCCGGCAAAGGCGAGTACCAGGTTGACTCCAAGAGTCCGCAGAAAGGTGCTCTTGCCCGACATATTGGAACCGGTTATCAGCAGGATCGAACCAATCTCGGAAATCGAAATATCATTGGTTACCCTTTCCTGGTGGGGAATCAGCGGATGCCCCAGGTCGGTCGCCTCGAAAGGTAGGGATTCACCGGGATCCACTATTTCTGGAAACGTATAACCCGGGTTGAGCCAGGCAAAGTTTGCGAGGGAGCAGAGTGCTTCCAGTTCATAAAAGCGATCGAGCCAGCGCGAAAGCTTTTCATCCAGTTCTCTTTTGTAGCGGTTCAGCAGCTCGGCGAAGCTGAGATCCCAGGGAACCAGTGTGTTCAGCACGATCCACAACAGATCGTTTTTCTGGAGTGAAGCGGCCGAGGCAATCAGTGCAATCTTACGTAGATAGCGCGATGGGCTGGAGTCGTTGTTGTGGTACAGGCTGCAGAATGCTTTCAGTTCGGACTGTTCTTTAAAGGGAAAGTTCTCCAGGTAGAGCAGTATAGCGCTGAAGCGGCGAAGTAGCTTGTCGATCTGGTAGCTCTCGTCAAAAATACCCTTGATCTTCCCGCTGTTATAATTGTAAACGAGCAGATAGATCAGGAAGCTGAGGATAAACCATGGATTCAATATTCCGAAAACATAGAGCAGAACCAGCAGGATGTTGATGCCGCTCAGTCCCCAGAGCAACGCCAGCGATTTGCGATAGGATTTTTCACGGTTCTGTTTCAGCCAGCGTTGCAGAGTATCCATATCCCAGTCTTTTTCCGATTGACGGGCCCGGGTCAGTTTTGCCCGGAGCATCAGCCGGTCCCGGAAATGGGCCAGGGGCTTCAGTTCTTCGACAAGTAGCTGATTTTGTTTTGTTCGTTCGACATCAGGTTCGATAGCGAGCAACCAGTTTTTCAGGGTTTCCGACCCGCCCCGGTAGATGGAGATATCGACCAGGTGCATCAGGGAATGAGGCCCTGTGATGTTCAGGTCACGGCCGAAAGGATGTTCCCGGTTTTCGTGCTCCGGGGGATATTCCGGTATACCCTCCCAGTTCAACTGCATCCGGGCCA
>JAWVYR010000205.1:0-5116 GCA_033722635.1 Balneolaceae bacterium
ACAAGGCCCGCACCTACTATCAGCAGGCTGAGAAGATGGATCCGGAGAATGAATATGTGAAAAACCAGTTATCGGAAATATAGCACCGGATCCTGGATATCGGTTTGGATACAGCGTAAATCCGAAACCCAAATGACCCTTTGGGTAAATCCGAAGCACAAATGTTCTAAATCCTAAACAGTTCACAATTGGTTGCTGTTGTCAAATTATGGCCTGCATTCAATGATCGGATTCTTCGGAAATGGATGTTATAAACTTATCAAGTCTATTCCGTTTCGGATTTGGATTATTCGGATTTAGGATTTAAAAACAAAATTTATTTAACGACTTCAATTAATATAACAATCCCTGTATATTTGAAAACCTGAAAACGAATTCACCAGCCCTGGTGGCCCACCGACGCTGAAGCTTTGGCGGGCAGGCGGAATTGGTATCCCGACAGCGGTCGGGATTGAGGGGGCAGTATCCTTGGTAAGGATTAACTGCTCCAAACGGTGTTCTTTTGAAATTTTGTTTTGTCATTACGCTAGCTCAACGAAGCTTTAGCGTAGTTGAGCCCTGGTGGCGGAATTGGTAGACGCGCTGTCTTGAGGGGGCAGTATCCTTCGGGATGTGCTGGTTCGAATCCAGTCCAGGGCACCGAACCTCTTGTATCCGACAACCGGTGGATGCAAGGGGTTTTTTTATAAAATTGTAGAAAATTTTTGTTTAAATACCCATCGCCACAATAGCCTGACGGCATACATTATGTAGTATCATCTCCATCCGGTAAATGTTACCTTGTCTCCAATCCCACGAACAATTCACGGAGTCCAACCATGAAGTATTTCCTCTACCTTTTTATCCTGCCGATCTTCCTCCTGTCCTGTGACAGCAGTCCCCGGTTGTCAGATTATTTCAACTACTCCGGCCGGCAGCAGCTGAACGGGGGAGCCCAAATGATCGAGATCTCCACCCCGAAGGGCGATTTCAATGTCTGGACCAAACGGGTGGGCAACAATCCCGACATCAAAGTGCTGATCCTGCATGGCGGACCCGGGTTTAATCACGAGGCCTACGAAGCGTTCGACAGCTTCCTGCCGGCGGAAGGGATCGAATATTACTACTACGACCAGCTCGGCTCCTTCTTCAGCGATCAGCCGGAGGACACCAGCCTATGGAAGACCGAGCGGTTTGTGGAGGAGGTGGAACAGGTACGCCGGGCCCTCGGGCTCGACAGCAGCAACTTCTACCTGTACGGCCACTCCTGGGGCGGTATCCTCGGCATCGAGTACGCGCTGAAATACCAGGAGAACCTCAAAGGGCTGATCATCTCCAACATGATGTCGAGCGTGCCCGATTACAACGCCTACGCCGACAACGTGCTGGCCCAACAGCTGGACCCGGAGGTGCTGAAGCAACTCAGGGATTTCGAGGCCCGGGGAGAATATCACCATCCCAGGTATATGGAGCTGCTGATGCAGCACTACTACACCGAACACCTGATGCGGATGCCGATCGAAGAGTGGCCGGAACCTTTTACACGCGCTTTCGAACATTTCAACGAGCAGGTGTACGTACTGATGCAGGGTCCAAGCGAGTTCGGCATCACCAAGGATGCGCTACTTTACGACTGGGATCGTACCGAGGAGCTGGCGCAGATCGAAGTGCCCACCCTGGTGATCGGTGCCCAGCATGATACGATGGATCCGGAGCACAAGCGGATGATGGCCGACCGGCTGCCCAACGGCCGATACCATCACTGCCCCAACGGAAGTCATATGGCGATGTACGACGACCAGCAGATCTACTTCGACGGGCTGATCAAGTTCTTGCAGGAGGTCGACAGCGGTCGGTTCTGATCCGGTTCGTTGACCGGGTTTGCATCGGGATTCAAAGATGCATTGAGCCTGGTTCATTTTTATTGAATTGTTATTCTTGTTGACAATCGATCGGGCATATATTATGCGCAAATATCATCACATGGGTATCCCCACCACGGAGAAACGACCGGATGAACGGTACCTTGAACATCTCAAGATGTATGTAAGCGGGTATGAAGAAAGTCCATACAACATTGAATGGATGCGGTTCGACCCTGATTGCACGCTCCCGGAACTGGTCCAGACCGTCCCCCATATAGCGTTCGAGGTGGATAACCTGGAAAAAGAACTGGAGGGCAAAAAGATCCTGATTGAACCCAACAGCCCGTCGGAAGGGGTCACCGTGGCATTTATAGAGCACAACGGGGCACCGGTGGAATTTCTGGAAATAACAGATCCTGACGATATATCTCGTTGAGGATTGACATTCCGTATGGCTCAGTATAAAGCTTTTTCCGAACTTTAACTGTAGACCGAAACGTATAACATTTTCGCCAACACTATTCCGGTACCGATCCATCCGGCGGCGGGCTTTACGCTTTACTTTTCGTGATATCCAACCACCTATGAATTTCAGGGCATCCCCTGATTATAAATGACAACACGGATTTAGCTATTAATGAATGAAAGATTAGCATTTAAGGCTAAATTTATTACTTTAAAAATGTGCTCCGTCCTCATAAACCAAATTGATACCATTCATGCCTGAATTAAAAAAGATATCCAAGGATGCCATCCCGCAGTCGATTGAAAAAGCTATGCGTTACCGTTTGCTCAATGATCCGTGGCAAGCCGAGAGCATTTGCCGGGATATTCTGCGGACCGACCCCGGCAACCAAAAGGCGGTGTACGTGCTCATCCTTGCGGTCACCGATCAGTTCGAGGGCAGATTTAAGAAGAGCTTGAAGCACGCACTGAAACTGGTTGAAAAACTTGAAGATAAATATGAAAGGGAGTATTGCCGGGGCCTGATTTTTGAGCGTCAGGCGAGAGCGGCATTCAAGCGATCCACGCCCCGAGCTGGTTTCATTGCACATGATTACCTTATCAATGCGATGAAACATTATGACAACGCCGAGGAAGTGCGTCCCGAAACCAATGAGGAATCGATCCTTCGGTGGAATGCCTGCCAGCGATTTATCGAACAACATAAAATAAAGCCCTCACCTGAGGAAAAAAGGTCGCAGTCGTTTCTTGATGTTTAACCGATTCGCAAATCGGCCGATTTCATCCAACAATACTCTGATTCCTAACTGGTCGATCAAGTCCGTTTACAGAACCGCGTTCACCGTATCCGGTATGCTCTACTTTACCTTCAAGTTTGTATTTTTGATCGTTCTATAGTTAATTAAATCGACAATACCGCAACATCGGGATGTTAAGGTAATTTATTTAAACAAAGCCGCTGCATGGCAGTCGGTTTATGTTGGGACCAATAATCTTTAAACGACACGATCAATGGCCCGTTACGGACCCAAAGAACACGATGTGTTGATTGTTGGCGGAGGGGGTGCCGGGCTTCGGGCATCCATAGCCGTTGCTGAAACCAATCCAAATCTGAGCATCGCCGTGGTATCCAAAGTATATCCGATGCGGAGCCACACCGTGGCCGCCGAAGGGGGAGCCGCAGCAGCAATCAAGGAGGAGGACAGTTACGACCACCATGCCTACGACACCATATCCGGTGGCGACTGGCTTTGCGATCAGGATGCGGTGGAAGCATTCGTAAAGGAGGCCCCGGAAGAGATGCTCCGACTGGAACACTGGGGCTGCCCCTGGAGCCGGAATGAAGATGGCACTATTGCGGTAAGGCCGTTTGGCGGCATGAAAGTGCAGCGCACCTGGCACGCCGCCGATAAAACCGGCTTTCACATGCTTCATACCCTGTTTCAGACTACGATGAAATATGATCCTATCCAACGATACGATGAATATTTTGTGACCAGCCTGCTGGTGGATGAGGGTAGATGCCAGGGGGTCGTTGCCATCGAACTGGCTACCGGAAAGGTTGAAGCGATATCGGCCCGAAGCGTCATACTCTGCACCGGCGGCTGCGGGCAGATATTTCCGTTTACCACCAACGGCAATATTAAAACGGGCGATGGCATGGCACTGGCATACCGGGTCGGGGTCCCGCTGAAAGATATGGAATTTGTACAGTATCATCCCACCGGTCTGCCCTTTACCGGATTGCTCATCACCGAAGCGGCTCGGGCAGAAGGAGGTTACCTGCTCAACAAGGATGGTTACCGGTATCTTCAGGATTACAACCTCGGCGAACCGAAACCAGAGCCGGTGCTTCGGTCCATGGAGTTGGGCCCGCGCGACCGCCTCTCACAGGCATTTGTCAAGGAGCATGAAAAAGGGCGGACCATCGACGGTCCTTACGGTGCATACGTGCATCTCGACATCAAGCACCTTGGAGAAGAAGTGATCGACAAAAAACTGCCCTTCGTCCGGGAGCTTTGCCTGAAATACGAAAACCTTGATCCGGTCGAAGAGATGATACCCGTTCGCCCGGTTGTTCATTATATGATGGGAGGTATCCATACCGACATCAACGGGGCCACCCCGCTGGAGGGGCTGTTTACAGCCGGCGAAGCGGCCTGTGTCAACATCAACGGTGCAAACCGCCTTGGCTCCAATTCGCTAACGGAACTGCTGGTATTCGGTGCACGGGCGGGCCGTGCAGCCGCGGAATATGCGGGAAAACAAAAGCCGTTCAGCGACTCTCTACATTCGATCAAAGCCGATGAGGAACGAAGAATAGAGAAGAAGTTCTTCTCCGAGCGATCCGGCAAGTCGGAACTGATCTCCACGATCCGGGAGGAGATGCATGAAGCTATGGAGAGTGGTGCAGGCATCTACCGGGATGAAAACTCTCTCAAAAATTCACGGGAAGTTATCCAGGAGCTAAAGCAGCGAATGGAAAATGTATCGATTCAGGACCAGAGTTTTACCTTCAACACCGAATTGGTAGCAGCCTTTGAACTCAGCTACATGCTCGATGTGGCCGAGGCTATTATCGAGTCCGCTTTAAGCAGGAAGGAATCGAGGGGCTCTCACCAGCGAGCTGATTTCCCGGATAGGGACGACGATAACTATCTGGTTCACAGCCTTGCCTATAATAAAGGCGACGGCACCTCAAGGATTGAATATGAACCCGTGACAATCACCAAATGGCCTCCCGGAGAACGGAAGTATGGCCAATGAATCGATCGAACGACAATTTTTTCAGCCGGACACCAGTATGT
>JAWVYR010000206.1:0-5106 GCA_033722635.1 Balneolaceae bacterium
AGTCGCTGAACGCATGGCCTTATCCGAATTCCCTGAACAGGGTACCAAAAGCGAAGGTCAGGTAAAAAATTTTTATAGCATTTTGAAACTTCAAATCTGGTAAAAACATTTAGTATATTTGGGATTGGTAAAAAAGATATATCACTATTTTTATCGTTTCACCAACTAAATTTTTGGATTATGGAAGACGCCGAAATTAAAAACAAAGGTCAGGGCAAGATATTTGATAACCCTATACTGGAGATGCTCACCAAAGCCTCTCCCAAGGTTTCGGCCACCATCTATATCAGTATCGTACTGGGCATGCTCTATCTGGGATACCGATTCCAGGTGGTTGATTCTTTTATGGCCGGGGCGGGAATCTACGTAGGTGCTCTCTTTTTCTGGACCTTTTTTGAGTATTTTTTCCACAAATACATAAATCACCTGGATGAGTATTTTCCGGAATCCAAGATGGCGAATAAAATTGCTTATACCATTCACGGTATTCACCATGAATTCCCACGTGATAAAGAGCGCCTTATTATGCCGCCGGTACCGGGTATGATCATCGTCGGCATCCTGTTCGGTACCTTCTGGCTGATCATGGGCGAGCTGGTTTTTGTCTTCATGCCCGGCTTTATGACCGGTTATCTCCTCTACACACACGTGCATTACAGCGTACATAAAACCCCGGTACCATCCTACCTGAAGGTGCAGTACCGCCATCATGCCATTCACCATTACAAGTATCCGGACAAGGCATTTGGTGTTTCCACGACTATCTGGGACCGGGTGTTCGGCACCATGCCACCGCAAGAAGAGTAAGGGCAGGGAACCGGCTTGCATTTACTTCCGGCTTGCTTAATGCGAAAGGATGGATTGTTCAGGGCTGTTGATACTCGCCCGAGCTCGTCAGTTCCCTGGCGACATAGCAGAGCAGTGCCGTACCTACGGTCATAAGCAGCAGGCCAATCCAGGCTGAATAGAAAAAAAGCTGTCCCATACCATAGAGGAAACAGAGGATTGATGCAGCGGACACCCCCACCTTGATGACTACCGGCCACAGGGATTCCCTTTTTTCCCCTTTGGGAGCAACTATTTCCCATCCCGGGCCTCCCGGTTTTACCTGGCGGTAAAATGTATGAAGTGTCTGCTCCTCTTCGGGAGCGGTCAGAAAGGTAACGGTAATCCAGCACAGGGTGGAAAAGAGGGTGGTAAAGATCATCTTATCCGCAAAATGGTCGTAGCCCAGTTCGGGAGCCAAAAAACTACCGACCGCCGCGGCCACCATGGCCGTTATTTCACTCCAGGCGTTGATCCGCCACCAGAACCAGCGAAGCATAAAGACCAATCCGGTTCCGGCCCCGATCGAGAGAATCGCCTCCCACCCCCCCTTGACCGTATCGAAAAAGTAGGAAACCAGGATGGCGATCAGCATAATGGCCAGTGTTGCCAGCCTGGAGATCCAGACGTAGTGTTGTTCTGCATCTTTTCTGTGTTCGAATCGGTGGGGAGGGAACAAATATCGCTTGTAGAAATCATTTATCACATATGAAGCTCCCCAATTGAGATGGGTCGATACCGTTGAAACAAAGGCCGAAATAAAGGCCACCACAAGCAGGCCCAGCAGACCGGTGGGGAGCAGGTCGAGCATCAACAGCGGATATCCCGTCTCGCGGTCGGCCAGTTCGGGGTATGCCAGCAGTGATACCAGCGCTACCAGGATCCAGGGCCATGGACGGACCGCATAGTGGGCGATATTAAACAGCAGGGTGCCGCCCACTGCATGCTTTTCATCTTTGGCGGAAAACATCCGCTGGGCGATATATCCCCCACCACCGGGTTCCGCCCCCGGATACCAGGAAGCCCACCACATCATGCCCACCCACACCAGGGCGGTGGCAGCAAGTATTTTGGGATGATCAAACGGATTGAGACTCAACATCCAGAGCGAGCCATCGAACTTGGCGGCCAGCCCCTCTTTCAACGGTCCCAGTCCGCCGACCGAATCAACCGCCAGCCAGGCGAGCAGGATCGATCCGCCCATCGCTATAACAAACTGGAACAGGTCGGTCACCACCACCCCCCAGAGCCCTGACAGGGCGATATACAGCCCGGTAAGCAGGTAAAGCACCAGGATCACCTCCCACTGGGCGGCCCCCGTCATCACCGTCAGCACTTTAGCCATGCCTACCGTCACCCATCCCAGGATAATACAGTTGATAGGAAACGCCAGGTAGAGTGCCCGGAAGCCCCGCAGAATGCTGGCGGGTTTGCCGCCGTAGCGCAGCTCTATAAACTCGACATCGGTGATCACATCGGCCCGTTTCCATAGTTTGGCATACAGGAACACCGTGAACAGACCGGAAAACATGAAGTTCCACCAGATCCAGTTGCCGGCGATTCCCTCGGAGGCTACGATGCCGGTGACCGCAAGCGGTGTATCAGCGGCGAAGGTGGTAGCCACCATCGAGATACCGATCAGCCACCAGGGGAGATCCTTGCCTCCTGTGAAATAGTCCTCCAGCGACTCCTGCCCCCGCCGCCGGGCCGCCACCGCTATCACCACCATCAGGAGGATATAGAGGCCCATCACGGCGTAATCGAGCAACTCGAACTGCATAATCCCGTTGATTTTTTATTATGAAGTCGGTCAAATATAGAATTCCTTCCCATCGATGCAAAGATTTGGATACGGAGCGGTCAAGATCCGTTGTTACTTTGATAAAAAGGTGTTATTAATAAATAACGCGTTCGACTGTAGGTTGAAGTTAAGGTGCACACGTTCAGCCCGGTTTTGAGCGTTACAGAACTGTATATATGGCCATCACCAAATACCATATCGGCTGTACCGGCTGGAGCCAGAAAGCATGGGTCGGCACCTTCTTCACCGACGATGCCAAGCAGAAGGAATATCTTTCGCAATATGCAACCGTTTTCAACTCGGTGGAAGGCAACACCACGTTTTATCATATTCCCGACCGGCAGACGGTGAAAAGCTGGGCCCAGCGTACGCCGGACGGGTTCAAATTCTGTTTTAAATTTCATCGATCAATCACCCACAACCGCAGGCTGAAAGATGTCGAGGATGAAGTGCTGCGTTTCCTGGAGGTGTTCGAGGATATCGAGGAGCGTCTGGGTCCCTTTCACATCCAGCTGCCCCCGCAATTTGCACCGGATGAGATTGAGAAACTCGAGGTGCTTTTGACCGTACTTCCCACCACCTACCGCTATGCGGTTGAGGTGCGGCACCCCGATTTTTTCGATCACGGTCGGGTGGAAAACCGCCTGAATCGCCTGCTCGGCAGCTACAATATCGACCGGGTGATTTTTGACACTCGCAAGCTGCATGCCATGAATTCCGATGACCCGACGGTGCTTGAGGCACAGGAGAAAAAGCCCAAACTCCCGGTTCGTTTCGATACCACCGGTTCCCGGCCTTTCGTTCGGTTCGTCGGGGCCAACGACGCCCTGAACAACGAGCCCTATCTGAAGGAATGGGCGATCATCATGGCCGACTGGATCAAGGAGGGTCTTCATCCCTATATCTTCACACACTCCCCCGATCAGATCAGCCAGCCGGAGATCGCCCGGAAATTTCACCAGATCCTTTCCGAACTGATCGAAATGAATCCGATGCCTGCTTGGCCGGCCGAACGGCAGAGCCTGGATGACCAGCTGAACCTGTTTTGAATGAATATTAGACGGGACCTCTTTTATACAATCAATATATCTGTTCGTTCCGGTGCCCTGACCGTGATCGGATCAATGGTTCGCACCTGGGTAATAGTGAACGGAGACCAAGATAATCTCTTAAAAACGGTTAAATTCAGCAATACGTTTTGCCGGTAAAATTCGTTGTGATACACTGATTAGGAAACTCGGGAGTCAGGTATCTCCACAGCACTTCTGATTAAACCCCATTTAATTTTTATATTTACAGCTTTATCGTCTGATACCAGCCGAAATTTACATGAAAATGAGCAAAACGGAAGCAGCGGCAAAACCCAAAAACAAGATCGAGAAGGAAGCCCGCAAACGGCGCACTTTTGCGATCATCTCCCATCCCGATGCGGGTAAGACCACATTGACGGAGAAACTGTTACTCTACGGAGGCGCTATTCATGAGGCGGGATCGATCCGCCAGCGCAAGGCCCGGCGTTACGCTGCCTCCGACTGGATGGCGATTGAAAAAGAGAGGGGGATCTCGGTAACCTCCTCGGTGCTGCGATTCGAGAACAACGGCACCAAGTACAACCTGCTGGACACCCCGGGCCACAAGGATTTTTCCGAAGACACCCTGCGCACCCTGGTGGCGGCCGACACTGCCCTGATGGTGATCGACGTCGCCAAGGGAGTTGAGGAACAGACCGAGAAGCTGTTCGAGGTCTGCAAGATGCGGGAGATCCCGATCATCACCTTTGTGAATAAATGCGACCGTCCCGGACTGGAACCGCTTGAGATACTGAGCAATATCGAGAGCCAGCTGGGGATCGAACCGATCCCGGCCAGCTGGCCGCTCGGATACGGGCAGCGATTCCAGGGCATATATGACCTGATCGACAGCAAACTCACGCTCTATCACAAGGAAAAACACGGTACCAAAAAAGCGGAAACCGATACATACGACCTGGAAGAAGGACTGGATGAAACGACGCTCTCGCAGCACGACAAGGATCAGTTCCGGGAGGAGGTGCTGCTGGTGGAAGATATGATCCAGAATATGGACCAGGAGGATTACCTGCACGGGAAATGCACTCCGGTCTTCTTCGGTTCCGCGCTGAACAACTTCGGCCTGGACGTTTTCCTTAACTACTTCTCCGAACTAGCAAGCCCCCCGCAACCCTATGAAGATGAGAACGGCAAGGAGCGACCGCTGGATAATGAATTTTCCGGCTTTGTGTTCAAGCTGCAGGCCAATATGAATCCCGACCACCGCGACTGCGCGGCCTTCGTCCGAATCACCTCCGGAAAGTTTGAACGGGGCCAGGAGGTGGTGCATGCTGAAAGCGGAAAGAAGATCAAGATGTCGACGCCGCACACCCTGATGGGGGATGAGCGCCACATCCTGGAGGAGGCGTATCCCGGGGATATCGTATCCCTGTTCAATCCCGGATCCTTCCG
>JAWVYR010000207.1:0-4995 GCA_033722635.1 Balneolaceae bacterium
CCTGGTACCCTTTTCCACCGGGTTCGGAACGGTGCATTCGGTGGGTCTGCAGTACTATTTCAGATGAATGGGTACTGTGTCTGCTATCGGGATCCATGATCCGGCACGTATTACGATCAGCGATGAGATTGCTTAGGCCATCATCGATGGTGCCGTCCCTTCAACAGGTGCCTCGCAATGACAGAAAAATGGACGGGTGGCTGTCAACAACGCTACCAGACTGTCATCGCGAGCGGAACGAAGTGGAGCGCGGCGATCTCCATACTGTTAGTACGACGCGATCAACGATGAGATTGTTTCTCCCGACAGCTGTCGGGATCGCAATGACATGGAATAAAGATCAATGCCTGTAGTCGAAGGGCGATCGCGCTTTGATCAGTTTGTGACTACATAAACCGAAAGTTGTTCACATCGGCTCCGGCGGCAGATCGTTTTCTCCGAACGCCTCTTTCCAAAATTGTACCGCCCCTAGTACCAGCCCCTTCAGTATGAAAGCTGAGAACACGATCATCAAACCGATCTCCTGCAGGATCAGGATAATGAGCAGATAGAACAGGAAGAGAAACAGACGGCCCTTGTATTTCTTGATCGAATCGCGGTCGAAGCTGGGAATCTTGTCAAAGGGGATGGTGCTCACCATGAGGAAGGAGAGCAGTACAATGATCGGGATCAGAAACGCATTGATGCCGTTCCTGAAATCGTCAAAGAACTCCATCCGATCGTGAAAAGTCAGAAAAAAAGCGGCGATCATAATCGCCTGTGCCGGGATAGGCAAACCCTTGAAGTGGTCCGGGCGCGAATCCTGAGCATCCACGTTGAAACGTGCCAGCCGTACCGCACCGCAGAGCGGCGGCAGTGCGCTGAGAATGATCCCGATAAAGGGCATCTCACTCAGTCCAAATGAATAGAGCAGGAAACCCGGTGCAACCCCGAAGGAAACCACGTCGCTGATCGAATCAAGCTCGATACCAAACTGGCTGGTAGCGTTGGAGAGTCGGGCCATAAACCCATCGAGCGCATCAAACAGTCCCGCGGAAACGATTAGCCAGGCTCCAAAGAAGAGGCGGCCTTCCGCGATGCTGATGATCGCCAGAAATCCGCAAAATAGATTCATCAGGGTAAAGAAGCTGGGGACGATGATCCGGGGTATCGGTTTCTTACCCTGTTCTTTCCGTTTGCGGCGCTTGCGCTGACGAAACTTTTTCCATTTTTGGATTGGATACTTCATCTATGCGGTGATGGTGCCGAGAACCGTTTCGCCGCCCACCGTCCGGTCCCCTACTCTGGCATGTACATTAACATTTGAAGGTACAAGTATATCCATTCTGGAACCAAACTTCATCATACCGAAACGTTGCCCCTGTTTCACCCTATCACCTTCCTTGATATGGTAGACAATCCTTCGTGCCAGGAACCCGGTGATCTGCCGGAAGAAGAGCTTGCATCCCGAGGGATGAAGCAATCCAAAATCCGCACGTTCATTCATATCGGATGCCCGGTGGTCCCAGGCCATCAGGTAAACGCCGGGATGGTATTTAACATACTCGATGGTACCCCGGGACGGCAGCCGATTTACATGCACATCCAGCGGGGAGAGAAAGATGCTGATCTGGGTGGCTTTATCCTTTATATAAATATTCTCGTCGACCTCTTTTACCAGTACAATTTTGCCATCCGCCGGTGCCAGCACCAGATTTTCATTTTCCGGTACATTTCGCTCGGGATCCCGGAAGAAATAGAGCATGAAACCCATGAGAAGGGCCATAGCTGTATAGATGAGATAGGCCGACCAGTGATCAAGCTGCATGGCGCCCAGCGTGACAAGAACGGCGATAACAAACGTCAGCAGTATCGTAGAGTATCCTTCCCGGGCAAACATCAACAGATTATCCGAATTGTCTGATAATATCGTTGAACGTCACAAAAATGAACAGGGCGATGATCAGAATAAAACCGAGCTGCTGAAGGGCCATTCGCACTTTGGGCGAGGGTTCCCTGCGCGTGATTCCCTCATAGATCAGAAACATCAGATGTCCGCCATCCAGTACGGGAATTGGTAAAATATTCATGATTGCAAGCGTGATGCTGAGGAAAGCCGTAATATTCCAGAATCCCAGCGCACCTCCCTCTTCCGTCGCACGGCGGGTGATATCAGCAATTGCCACGGGACCACCCAGGTTTTCGCGCACCGAGATGCTTCCGGAGAACATCTTGCTGAAGCCCTGAATGATGCCTTGAGTTACATCAACCGTTTTATCCACCCCGAATGCGAGAGATCCCGTTAATCCATAGGATATTCTCTGGATCTCAAATACACTTTGCGCTGCAGGAGGGCCGATGCCTATTTTATTTTCTTCGTTTGGTTGAACCTTGAATCTTTTCACCGCACCGTTACGCCTTACGGTCAGATTGATCTCCTCCCCGCTCCCCTGTATCAGCTCTACCAGCTGTAGCCAGTAGGTTACCTCCTGTTCGTTAATTGAGAGAATTTCATCCCCCTCTGCCAAACCGGCTGAATCGGCGGGCGTACCGCTAAAAACATGACCTATACGGGCTGGAAAGGCCATCTGCGGATAGATAAACGGTTCCTTGCTTATTCGGTTGAGCAGGGAGTCGGCAACCATTACCGTGGTTATATCCCCGTTTCGCATGACCATGTAGGAAAGTTCATCGCTGGTAAGCTGCACCGGCTTAACCAGGTCACTGAAATACTGTACCCGTTCCCCGTTTACGCCTATGATCTGATCACCGGTTTTAAACCCGGCTACATCGGCCACGGAATTTTCCTGAATATAGACCTGACCTACACTCTCCACCGGCACCTTGACATCCCCTTGAGTAAAAGCGATGCCCATAAAGATCATCACAGCCAGCAGCATATTAAATATAACTCCGGCAGTAATAACGATTATCCGCTGCCACACCGGCTTACTGCGGTACTCCCACGGCTTCGGCTCCTCATCCAGGTGATCGGTATCCATACTTTCATCGATCATCCCGGAGATCTTGACATATCCGCCCAGCGGGGTGGCGCCGATACAATAGTCCGTTTCTCCTTTCTTGATGCCCCATACCCGGGGTGGAAACCCGACCGAAAACCGTTCCACCCGCATGCCGAACAACTTGGCGGCAAGGAAATGTCCCAGCTCATGGAAAAAAACCATGATCAACAGGGCCGCGGCAAAAATGCCGATAGTAGATAATATGCTAATGATCCAAGCCATCTCTGTATAAACGTATACTAATTATCTGTTAATATGTTTTCGCCTTCTCCCTGGTTTCCTGATCGATCATTTTAAGTGATTCGATAGAGAGTGATTCATCCGTCTCAATCTCTTCCAAACAGTAATTTATCAATTTGGGGATCTCAATATAAGAAATTTCATTATTCAGAAAGCGTTGAACAGCGATCTCATTGGCCGCGTTCAGTACGGCCGGTGCGAACCCACCGCTCTTTAACGCATCGACCGCCAGTTTCATGCATGGAAATCGGTTGTAATCGACCGGCTCAAAGGTGAGGCTGAAGGGATCGTCCCAATCAAGGCGGGGTACCTCCAGCGGCAGGCGGTCCGGGTAGGTCAATGCATAGAGGATCGGCACCTTCATAGTCGGCGGCCCCAGCTGTGCCTTGCTTGATCCGTCGGTGAAAGTAACCACCGAATGAATGATGCTCTGAGGATGCACAACCGCATCGATTTTCTCAGCGGGTATATCAAACAGCCATCGTGCCTCGATGATCTCCAGCCCCTTGTTCATCATGGTAGCGGAGTCGATCGTGATTTTGGATCCCATCGACCAGTTGGGATGGTCCAGGGCCTCCTCAACGGTGATATTCTCCATCTGCTCGCGGCTCCACGTGCGGAACGGACCGCCGCTGGCTGTAATGACCAGCTTTTCCACCTGGTCGATCGGTTCACCGATCAGGCATTGCAGCATGGCGCTGTGCTCCGAATCAACCGGGATCAGCCGATCCAGTGCCGCCCCCAGCTTTTCCCGGATCAGCCTGCCACCGACCACCATCGATTCCTTGTTGGCCAGGGCCACTTTCTTGCCGGCATCCAGGGCCGCAAAGGTCGGCTCGAATCCCGCGAAGCCGACCAGGCTGTTCAATACCGTATCAACCCCCTCCAGAGCAGACAGATCCCGCAGTTTGTCGGAACCCACCAGGATTTCCGTTTCATCGTGGGTTACCGCATCCTTCAGCTCGTCGTAATAGCGTTCATTCACCAACAGGGCAAAGCGCGGCCTGAATTCGTTGATCTGGCGTGCCATCACCTCCCAATTGCTGTTGCAGCTCAAGGCCTCCACGGCAAATTGGTCGCGGTGCTCCCGGACGATCTCTAGCGACTGTTCGCCGATCGATCCGGTGGAACCCAATATGGCTAGCTGTTGATGCTGCATAGCTGCTGCGTCGATTTTGAGAGAACCGTTAAGATCGGAAAAGTGAAGCTGGAATTAAAAAGATTTCGGGAGTTCATGAAATTCGCTTCTGGCGCTTGGAAAATCCCGGCCGCTTTCCTTCGTAAACCTCGCGGGCTGCCCGGAACATCAGGGCGTGCGCCTCCACCGTTTCCTGCAGGCTGGGAGCATATCCTCCCGAAAGCAGTAACACAAGCGGGATATTCTTCCCGGCCCCTATCTCGATGACGGTTCGATCTCTTTTCATCAATCCATCGGTTGTCAGCGAAAGGCGACCGAAATAATCTTCCTTCAGCGGATCGATGCCGCCCAGATAAAATATGAGGTCGGGTTGAAAGCGGTGGAACACCTGGTCCAGGACCTCTTCAAGTGTTCGTAGATAGGTTCGGTCTCCGGTACGATCCGGCAGACCGACATCCAGGGAGGAGGGCGGTTTATGAAAAGGATAGTTCTTTTCCCCGTGAATGGAGAGGGTGAATACATCCGGATCATCCCTGAAAATTTCGGCAGTCCCGTTACCCTGGTGTACATCCAGGTCGATCACCAGCACTCTCCGCACCCACATCGATTGTTTCA
>JAWVYR010000208.1:0-4966 GCA_033722635.1 Balneolaceae bacterium
ACCGGCGTAATACCCGCTTTCCGTTTCGATCAAGGCCGATACGGGAAAGTTGGAATGTTCGATCTGTGATCGCTCATGCAGCTTTTTCAGCATCTGCAGGATGGGCATTTCCAGTGATTTCGGGGGGAGGTAGAGCTCCTTGTCCCGAAGCGCCTCCACATCGAACGTCTCCAGACAGTATTCTTTCAGCCAGTATTCGGCATGATCTTTCAGGGTGTCCGAAAGATAGATTTTCTGAGGCTTGGCCCCCTCGCTGATACAGTTGAACAGCGCGGATTGTACCGCTGTAATGGTTAATGGGAAGGATACATTTTCGATGCGTATCCCGGGATACCGGTTTCCTTTTTGATCTTCCACAATGCAGGCTGCTTTATCACCGGAATAGGGAGCATAGCTTCGGTCTGTGAGCTGCTGAATATTCATCTGCTGAGAGTTGATGAGATCACGGCATCGGCCACGGCCGCCCTAACTTTGCTGATGTTGGAGCCGTAGGATCGGTGGGGATAGGTGCGGTTGGTCAGGATGATGACTGCCAGATCTCTCTGCGGGTCGATCCACAGGCTGGTGCCGGTAAAGCCGGTGTGGCCGTAGGTATCCGGACTCATCAGGGTACCGGCGGTACTGAACCCTTCGCTTTTGTGATCGAAACCGAGTCCCCGGTTGCCATGTTTCGACCGATATTGGGTGAATCGTTGGACAGTCTTCTCCGATATAAAGCGTTCCCCGCCGTAGGATCCATTGTTCAACAGCATCTGGGCGTAGATTGCCAGATCGCGGGCACTCGAAAACAATCCGGCATGTCCAGCGATGCCATCCAGGTAGTAGGAGCGTTCGTCATGCACTTCAGCCTGCACTGTATCCATGCGGAATACGGTATCGATCTCGGTAGGGGGAATCCGCTGTCGCATCCATCGGCCGATACGGTGCGGGCGGAAGAAGGTAGAGCTCATCCCCATCGGATAGTAGAATTCCTTGCGAAGAAATTGATTCAGGCTGGTGCCCGAAACGTTCTCGATGATTTCGCCCAGCAAAATGAAACCGAGATCGCTGTATATATACTGGGTCCCCGGGCGGGTAACCAGAGGCTCATCGCGCACCGCTTTCAGGATCTGATCCCGCTGCTTCAGAGAATCCACATATACTCTGAAGGGAGGAAGGCCCGATTCATGGGTCAGCAGATGACGGATCGTCACCTTTCGTTTCTCTTTATCCAGGAATTCGGGAATGTATTTGGCCACCGGATCGTCGAGTTTTAATTTTTTCTCGTCAACGAGCTTCATGACAGCGGCCGTGGTGGCAACAATCTTTGTGAGGGAAGCCAGGTCATATACGTCGGTATCCTCCACTTTCTCATGTTTCTCGTAGGTGTGGTAACCGTACCCCTTTCGGTAGGCTACTACTCCATCCTTTAATACGGCCACGATGCCTCCAGGGAAGGTGGAATCGAAAATAGCCCGGTTCATTATGTCATCCACCTTTCGAAGCTCATTGTAGGATAATCCCACCGTTTCCGGTTGGTCAAAACGTATGGAACTCTGCGGCAGCTCGATACCGTCGCCGATCTGATACATGCCCGGTATGCGGATGGGGACTTTACCGGATATTTCAGAGGCGCCGAACAGGGCCGGAACAGTGTTACGCACCTGGTCGCTGTTGGAAGACCAGGCCAGCAGATGTACCTCGGTATCGGGCAGATCCTTTATCACATACGGATTGCCAAAAGCCACCAGTACACTGGGCTTGTTCAGCCGGGTCAACTGCTTTACAAAATCGAGCTGCGAACCCGACAGCTGAATAGGTTGACTGGAGCGCACATAGATAAATGAACCCAGTATGATGAGATCCGCATCCCGCGCTTCATCCATGATCTCGTTCTTCTCTTCATTGCTGCTGCGTTTGTCAAATACCCGGAACTTCACATCGGGGTGATAATCTTTGACCTTGTCGCCGAAATAGCTGCCGGTTCTTCCCGATTCATCATCCGCAATGGAAACAACCAGAATTCTCGGAAAACGCTTTGCCTGAATCGGCAGGATATCGTTCTCATTTTTGACCAGTGTGACCGATTTACGGGCGATCTCGTCGGCAATAATCGAGTGTTGGCGTTTGCTGATCTCTCCGCTCAGTGCCGTGAGATCAATTTTTCGTTCTGTGAAGAGCCCATGATCTTTTTTCCACTGCAACAGCTTTCTGACCGAACGATCGATCCGCTCCTCCGATATTTCTCCTTTCTCCAGTGCCATCTCCACCTCGGTGATAGCTGTCAATTCATCGGGACTCAGCAGCATCAGGTCGGCTCCGGCGTGAAGCGCCTCCAGCACCACTTCGCCCGGTGAAAAATGGTCGGTGATCCCCTTCATCTCCAGTCCGTCAGTGACCACCATGCCGTTGAATTGCAAGGAATCGATCAGAATGGTGTTGAGTATCGACTCATCGAGGGTCCCGGGCTTGCCGGGATTATTGCTGATTTCCGGGAATGAGATATGTGCACTCATGATACTGGATACACCGTTTTTTATGGCCGATCGGAAGGGTATAAGCTCCAGGGTATCGAGGCGTTCATAATTGTATTGAATGACCGGTAACGATAGATGGGAATCGATATCGGTATCCCCATGGCCGGGAAAGTGTTTGGCGGTGGCAACCACCCCCTCCGATTCCACGCCGGTGATAAAAGCGTTGCCAAACCGGGATACGATCTGCGGATCTCCGGAAAAGGCACGGACATTGATCACGGGATTATCGGGATTGTTGTTGACATCCAGCACCGGAGCGAAGATCTGGTTTACCCCCAGCGCCCTTGCTTCATGGGCTGTGATCTTGCCTGCCCAGTAGCTATAGTCGGGATTGCCGGTGGCGGCGATCCCCATGGCGGGGGGCAGGCGGGTTGCACGCCGAACCCGCATGGCGGCTCCATATTCCATATCCTGGGTGATCCAGAGAGGCAGTCTACTCAGTTCCTGCAGCTTGTTGGTGAGCATCGCCTGCCCGTAGACCGTACCGCTGTTGAAAATAAGTCCCCCCACATGGTATCGGGTGATCTTTTCTGCCAGCTCCTGGTATACCGGGCTTTCCTCATTGATAAAAAAGCCGCTGGAGAAAGTCAGAAAGAGCTGTCCGATCTTTTCCCGGACCGTCATCCTGCTCAGCAGGGAATCGACATTTACGGGACCCACAACCGGTCGGATTGGGTCCGGGTGAATCTCAACAGCGGCCGTGTCGGCCCGCTGGGTAACCAGGCGTTCCAGCACACTTTTCTGCTGGATCTCCGGTTGTTTTACCGATTCCTCCTTGGAAAGATCTTTCGTTGAGGAGCAGGTGCTTGCGAAAATCAGCATACAAACGCCGGAGCATAGCAGCAGGAACCTGTTCAGTATGGTTGAGATGGATCTTATCTGTCGCATGAATAAAACCGCCTGGTAACTAAAATGATTTTTATCTCTCAATATAAATTTCTCGCAATATAATATATATCAACCAGATATTTGTTTAAACGTCGGTGGATGAGGACAATTATTTGTCGGATCTGAGCAGAGTGGTTCTGACGGTTGATTCACGAAACAGCGTACTGTCCTGGTAAAGAAGCTTGTAACGGCCCTCCAGCCAATCCTCGGTCTGGTCGCCGAAATATTCCGATATCGGGTTCCCGGACTGGCCCGTCGGGATAATGGAGAGGGTCTTGCCCAGGTCGGAGAAATCAACGATACGGCGGATAGAAGGTCCCAGTACCATCGCATACGGGTCGGACCATCGATACAGGCCGTTGTTGACACTCATGCCGTGTCCCCGGGCCGGATAGGGACCTTTGCTCAGCAGATTGTTCACAATCAGTTTCAGGGCGGTGCCGGCATCCGGTTCATCGGCCGCTTCGCCGAAGAGGGGAGGTTTCAGCGTTAGTGTATGTAGGTTTTCCCACCGCCATTCGAACGGCTCGCTACCGATCTCCTCCTCGAGATATTGAATGGTCTCCTGCATGCTTTGAACGATGATTTCTTCTCTAGTTTCTGTTTCCGGCGTATCAACCCTGTCGAAGAAAGCACTTCCGTTTTTAGTAAGACGAAGCAGTATGCGGGCGGGAAGCCCCGAGAATCGGATAAAATTGCGATACACCTCTTCACCCATTTCATCCTCAAAAGTGTTCGCACTGTATTTGAGTGTAAAGACATCCAGTATAGTGGCGGCCGTCTCACTCGGCTCATAGCGATACTCCCAGTTTTCCAGATAGGATATGACCGTGCTGAATACGGGATCATCTTGCCGTTTGAGCACCGGCAGAATCTGATTGGTCATCTCCGCAGCATAGTTCGAGTAGGAATCGTTCTGCATCACCTGGAATGTTTCGGTGGAGTGCAGTTCCCGGTCGGTCAGATACTGTCGTATCCGGTTATAGCGGGAATCGGGTTCCCAATATATGGTGATGTAATAGGGATATTCTTCATCAGAGATTGCGTGATTGGCATTTGCCACCCATCCCCTGGGGGGATTGACTTCCTTCGGCAGGTCGTCGAACGGCACATACCCCTGCCAGTCCGCATCGGGATTCCATCCCTGTCGAAATCCTACCGGGCTGCCGCTTCTCAGCGGTATCCGCGCCATGGAAAAGCGGGCTATGTTACCGTTTTTGTCGGCATAGATTACATTTTGTCCCGGCACCCTGAAGGAGGGCAGGTGGCGTTGAAATTCCTGCATATTCCCGGCCCAGTTCATCCCTAACAGGGCTTCAAATTCATTGCTCACCTCGTGGCCGGTCCACCGCATAGCCACTACCCGGTCGCTGACCAGCTTTTCGTCTGGATAGATATCGGATACCACCGGTCCATGCTTGGTAAGCCTGCGGATAAACACGCTGTCCGGTCGGTTCCTGATACGGATCAGCTGCCGCTGAAGCTGGAGTCTGTCCATCACCGGCTCGCCGGCAAGACTGTCGAGAATATACTCCCTTGGATTCTCCGGATTGAGTGCCTCA
>JAWVYR010000209.1:0-4959 GCA_033722635.1 Balneolaceae bacterium
GAACCCGATCATCGACCAGCCAATGTACGACATCCTGTTCGACGAGAAGATCTATGGCTCCAACCACCTAATGCTGGGCAACGACTACGAGGATGCCCCCAACGGCAACGAGAGCAGCATCCACTGGGATCTGGTCTGCATCGGAGCCGATCTCTACCTGGACGGGGAAAAGATCCGGGAGGGCCGGAAGTTCATCACCGACGACCTGAAGCAGCTGAACCCGGAGAAGCTGCTGTAGAATATCGGACAAGGAATTATGAATTTAGAAGTGCCTCGAGATGCTGTATTCTTAGTCGATATTCTCTCCGACCCCAGATTCGTTCCGCTGCCAAGCCCCTGATCTTGTTACACTACTTTACTTTTTTTTGCTAAGGAACGCCGGGACGATTCAAATATAGGATCATCCCGATCCGTAAGCTATCCCCATTTCAATCCCAACCCTACTCCCAGGTCATCCCGGGCGATAGCCGAGGGATCTTCCTCCATACCCCATACCGTCGCCTCTTCAGCAAAGATCTCTCCTCCGCCCCGCATCCGCAGGGCATCCGTCGAGATGACTGCAGGTGGTCTTTATCATGTGTTGATGGCAAGGAACCGATGACATAAAGATGGCATTGCCACTCCACAACTACCTCGACTGTAATAACATCCCCCGCCCCGACAAATGTCGGGGCACCCCCTTGTAAGGGGGACCAACGGTTGGACGTTGATATTGGAATCAAATGAAAAATTTAACAGTCATCCCGAGCGATAGCCGAGGGATCTTTGTGCATGCCGCATCCGGTCGCCTTTCCAGTGTAGATCTTTCCAAACGTCCCGGTGCGTGGTCCTTTCGCTACCCGCCCGACTGCAAAACCAGCATTCGGACGGGGGTGGGGGTGAATACGATCATCACGAACTCCTCAGGCCACCTGGAGTGGTTCGACGAGTATCTTTATCCATTATTCCGTGGTCTCCTCCTCCGCCCAGGCTTTAGCATCGTCATAGACCCGCGCAAACTCGATCGACTCGCCGTCGCTGCTGATGCTGGCGTCGAACTCGACCCGCTCCTCTTCCTCCTGGCTGATGATCTGCTTGGCCAGGTTGTTGATGATCTCGGTCTGGATCAACCGCTTCAGCGGGCGTGCACCGTAGACCGGATCATAGCCGCGTCTGGCCAGCCAATCTTTGACGTTATCCGGTATGTTGACCCGGATATCCTTCTTGTTCAGCATCTGGTGAACCCGCTCGAGCTGGATATCCACGATATCGCGGATATGCTCTTTGGTGAGCGGATGGAAGACGATGATATCGTCGACCCGGTTCAGGAATTCGGGGCGGATCGTCTGCTTGAGCTGCTCCATCAGCTCGGTCTGCAGATCATTGTACACCTCGTCGGTGAAGTCGCCGCCGCTCTCCTCGATACGCTCCTGAATCAGGTGGGAGCCGAGATTGCTGGTCATGATAATGATGGTGTTCGTGAAATCCACGGTGACACCCTTGTTGTCGGTAAGGCGCCCTTCATCCAGCACCTGCAGCAGCATGTTGAAGACATCGGCATGCGCTTTCTCAATTTCGTCCAGCAGGATCACCGAGTAGGGCTGGCGGCGCACCGCTTCGGTGAGCTGGCCGCCTTCATCGTAGCCCACATAGCCCGGAGGGGCTCCAACCAGGCGGCTGACGCTGTGACGCTCCATATACTCGCTCATGTCGATCCGCACCATCGCATCCTCGTCGTTGAAAAGGAAGTCGGCCAGCGAGCGGGCCAGTTCGGTCTTACCTACACCGGTGGAGCCGAGGAAGAAGAATGAACCGATCGGGCGGTCCTCATCCTGCAGGCCCGCGCGCGAACGCCGCACGGCGTTGGATACCGCCTCGATGGCGGGATCCTGGCCGACCACACGCTTGTGCAGCTCCTCCTCGAGATGCATCAGTTTTTCACGTTCGCTCTGCATCATCTTGCGCACCGGGATGCCGGTCCAGCGGGAGACGATGTCGGCGATATCTTCGGCCTCCACCTCCTCCTTGAGCATGGCGCGGCCCTCCTGCACCTCCATCAGCTGCTGTTGGGTTTCCTCCAGGTCTTTTTCCAGCTGGTTGATGGTGCCGTAGCGCAGCTCGGCCACCTTTTCGTAGTTGCCCTCCCGCTCCGCCTTCTCAGCACGGTTTCGGGCGGTTTCGATCGCTTTTTTCAGATCGCGGGTCTTGGTGATAAGGTCGCGTTCGGTATCCCACTGCGAGCGCATCGAGCTGCGCTTCTCCTCCAGGTCGGCCAGCTCCTTCTCGATATTTTTGATCTTCTCTTCATCCTTGTCCCGTTTCAGCCCTTCTTTCTCGATCTCGAGCTGGCGTATCTGCCGCTCCACCTGGTCCAGCTCCTCCGGCATCGAGTCGATCTCCAGCCGCAGGCGGGAGGCCGCCTCGTCGATCAGGTCGATCGCCTTGTCCGGCAGGAACCGGTCGGTGATATATCGGTGCGAGAGCTCGGCGGCAGCTACCAGCGCCTCATCCTCGATCTTGACGCCGTGGTGCAGCTCATATCGCTCCTGCAGCCCGCGCAGGATCGATACGGTGTCCTCCACGGTCGGCTCCTTGATCAGTACCTTCTGCATGCGGCGTTCCAGCGCACGGTCCTGCTCTATATATTTTCGATATTCTTTCAGGGTGGTGGCGCCGATCGCATGCAGCTCGCCCCGCGCCAGCGACGGCTTCAGGATGTTGGCCGCATCCAGCGATCCCTCGGCGGCACCGCCGCCCACCAGTGTGTGAATCTCATCGATGAACAGTATGATCTGGCCGTCGGAGTCTACCACCTCTTTAACCACCGCCTTGAGCCGCTCCTCAAACTCGCCGCGGAACTTGGTGCCGGCCACCAGGGCACCCATGTCGAGCGCCACGATCCGCTTGGTCTTCAGTCCTTCCGGCACGTCGCCCTTGACGATCCGAAGCGCCATCCCTTCGGCAATCGCGGTCTTGCCGACCCCCGGCTCGCCGATCAGCACCGGGTTATTCTTGGTTCGGCGCGAAAGGATCTGCATCACACGGCGGATCTCCTGGTCGCGCCCGATCACCGGATCCAGCTTGTTCTTCTCAGCCAGCTCGTTCAGGTCGCGGCCGTACTTCTCCAGGGCGTTGTACCGGCTCTCGGCGTTGGGATCATCCACCTTCTGCGATCCGCGCACATCCTGCAGCACCTGCAGGATATCCTCCTTCTTCACCCCATGCTTCTTCAGCAGGGAGGAGGCTTCTCCCTTGGACGACAGGATGCCGATCAGCACATGCTCCGAGCTGATATACTCATCGCCCAGCTTGTCAGCCGATTGCTGCGCCTTGTCGAAACAATCCTTGGATTCGTTGGAAAGATACTGCCCGGACACAGATGCCCCCTTGACCACCGGCAGCTGATCGATCCGCTTTTCCAGCTCCTCCTTGAGCGCGGGAAGCCGTACCCCCAGCTTGTTCAGGATGGTGTTAACGACATTTTCAGAGTCGGAAAGCAATGCAAACAAAATATGAGCCGGCGCTACAGCCTGCTGGTTCTTTTCGCCGGCCAGCTCCAGGGCGTTCTGCACCGCCTCCTGGGCCTTCAATGTGAACTTGTTGAAATTCATAGCCATAAATGGTTCGTGTTAAATCCTTGTTTTTTTTTCTACTGTTATATACGCCAATACTGTACCGAGATCGAAAATCTGACGTATTTGCAGGTTTTTGCAGTGTATGATTATTAAATTGGCATATAAAGCAAAATTTCTGACAAAAAGCGATCGGGGGGGATGTATGAGTAATATTCATAATATAAGGGAAAAGATGGATGCTGAGATTGAGGAGCTGCAGATTAAGAAGGGACGGTATGAGGCGTTGCTTGCCACTTCGAAAGTTTTTGGAGCTATTTCACTGATCCCGATGGCCGGAATATTTGTAACCGATCCGCCCAGCGTGTTATTTTTTCTTTTCTGTGGGTTGATGACCTTACTGTCCTGTATCGCAGGAGCAATACGGATATATGCCAAATATAAATTTGGGCAGATGGTTTTTGTCACCTATCTGGTTACTCAGTCGATCCTCACTATTCTTCTTATCGGCATATGGACAGTATTAATTTATTTCATTTTCATGAATTAAATCTGAGGTTAGGTTTATTATGACTAAAACAACCATTGGAGATATCACACTGGAACTCAAACGCGGCGACATCGCCAGCCAGGAGGATATCGAGGCGATAGTGAATGCCGCCAATGCCCAGCTGAAGATCGGCGGCGGTGTGGCCGGGGCGATCCACCGGGCGGCCGGACCGGGATTGGAGGAGGAGACCCGACCGCTGGCCCCGATCGAGCCGGGTGAGGCGGTCATCACCGGCGGGCATGAGCTGTCGAACGACCATGTGATCCACTGCCTGGGACCGGTATACGGGCGCGACAAGCCGGAGGATCAGCTGCTGGCCGACTGCTACCGGAATGCCCTGGACCGGGCCGAGGAGAACGGAATCAAGAGCGTGGCGTTTCCCTCCATCTCCACCGGAGCCTTCGGCTATCCCATGGAGGAGGCCGCACGGGTGGCATTTGAGACGATCAGTGAAAAGGCTGAAGACCTATCAAGCGTCAAGCTGATCCGCTTTGTGCTGTGGGGCGAGGATGCGATGGAGACCCATGAAAAGGTGATGGGTGAGGTGTTTGGCTAATTAACGTGAGAAGTGAAAAGTGAAAAGTGAGAAGTGAATCTAACTTTCAAATCATCTAACCATCTAACTTGATCAGACTCCATTACTCTATTGATATTCTTACATTTTAAGTATTTACATGCCAGTTAGCCAGTTAGCCAGTTAGCCGTATATCTCATTCAGAATACCCGCGAGGCGAATACCCGCCTGCAGCAGTCGCCGCTCGACGATCTGGTAGTTCTCATACCGGTAGCGGTATCCCAGATGTTTGTCCTTGGGCAGATCGTACACCCGATCGCGTAGCGCCACTGATTCCCTCGCCC
>JAWVYR010000210.1:0-4916 GCA_033722635.1 Balneolaceae bacterium
GCTCTCCATATCCTCCGGTGACACACCCGGATAGGTGGTGATGACCATGATGTTGGGAATGGTTATATCCGGTGCGGCCTCCTTGGGAATGTTCAGGTACGACTGCACCCCGAACAGCACCGCCAGGAAGAGGATCACCAGCACGCTGATGCGATGGTCGATGGAAAAGGAAGTGAGCTTAAACTCCTTTCGCTCCTCTACCGGGCTTCTGCCGTCTGGCACCTGATTACCGTTAGTAAGCTTATCGTTACTCATCGATCTCTACCCAGTTAATTTAATTTCTGTTCAGCCAAAGACTGGTTGCTGTTGTTCACAATCGTGATTCGCATGTTGTCTTCCAGGAAAGCCGATCCCACCGTGATCAGCCGGTCACCCGGATTCAACCCGGTTTCGACCACCACATCGTTTCTATATGTCTTTCCAAGAATCACCGGCTGTTCCCGGGCGACCAGATCGCCGTCGGAATTCTCTTCCGCGATATACACCACATTGCTGTTGTCCTTCTGGTAGATATACTCATGGCTCACCACGATCGCATCCTCCTGCACCAGTGTCCGCACCATCAGGTTGGCTACCATATCCACCTTGTACTCATTTGCTGAATTGTCCGGGAGGGTCACCTCAATCTCAAAGGTCCGGGCCTGCTTGTCAATACTCTGCCCGACAAAAGTGATCGGATAATTCAGGGTGTCGCTGTTTTCAAAATCGAACCAGACCTGTACCGGATCCCCCGTATGCACGGTGCCACTGAATCGCGACGGTACCCCGGCCGTAATTTTCAATCGGTTCAGCCCGATAAGGCGAGCCATCGGCACACCGGGACTGACCATCTCCCCCTCTTCCACCATCTTTCTTTCAACCGTGGCTTCGAACGGGGCTTTCACCGTGGTTTTGTCCAGGCTCACCTTCACCGCCTCCAGTGCCGCCCTGTTCTGCTGATAGGTATATTTGGCATTCAGATAATCCATTTCAGAGCCGATCTTGTCCTGCTTGTAGATCCGTTCGAGCCGCTGAAAATTTTCCCTCGACTGTTCGGTGAGCGCTTCCAGGCGTTCTTTTTCCCTAAGCAGCTGAGCATCATCGATCTTCGCGATGGTCTGGTTTTTCCGGACCCGTTCACCTTTCCCAACCAGATAATTTTCGATCCGACCCGCCACCTCTGCAGAGACAAGCACGTCATTTTGCGATTCCACGGTTCCTACGAGGCGTAGAAAACGCTCAAAAAGCTGTGGCTCAACCTCCGTGGTCTCCACATTCACGGTCTTTACAAGCTCTTCCGGCGGGGACTGCTTCTCCGACGGGGTGCATCCCGTCGCTGCAAGCAAAACAGGTATCAAACTCAGGTACAGGTATCTTCTAAACAACATGGTCATATTCGTTTACAGTTATTCACTTATTTTGGGTGTTTCCCGGTCTACAAATGGAACCATCCCGATTGCCAGGTCGTACCGGGCTTTGGCGGTCAGGTAGTTGTAGACCATTCGGGCATAATTTCTTTCGGCCTGCCGAAGTTGAAATTCCGCTTCAATCACCTCGATCTGCGAACCCAGGCCGTTTTCGAGGCGGGCCAGTGCCCGTTCATATCCTTCCCGGGCCTGTTCGATCGCCTCTTCCCGCGCCGAGGCGGTTTCGATCGACTGATTCAGCGACTCCCGGGCGGTTTGGATCTGGTTTTGGGCTGCTCGCACGGCGAACTCCTTTTGGATCTCCAGATCCTTCTTCTCGATTTTCGCGATCTGCAAATTGGCATCCCTTTCCAGTCCCTGGAAGATCGGCACACTCAGATTGAACGATACACTTTGTGTGCGCACACGCTGCAGGTCGTTGCCAAAAAAATCCAGTGCACCGGGTTCCTCCGCCCGCCAACCCAGGTTGTAGGAGGTACTGAGGGTGGGAATGTACCGGCTGCGGATGGCGCGAATTTCACGGTCTTTCAGTTCATTTCTTTTTTCCAGCACCCGGATATCCCCACGCATGCCGGTGGCCATGCTGATCATATTTTCGGTCTTCTCGAAACGATAGGGCGTCATCTGATTCAGCTCCTTGATCTCACGGTTTGCCGCCGAGCGGGGTATTTCAGAAAGGATATCGTAATCACTCAGATCGCCTTCCGTTTCGATCTGCAGTTCCACCGGCAGCCCCATCACGAGCAAAAGCTCCCGCCGCGCTTCCCTGACGGTATACTCTGCCCGGGTCAGTTCGGGCAGCTGGTTGCTGAGCTGCACTTCCACCTGCAGCACGGCGAACTCATCCACCAGTCCGGCCCGGTAACGCGCCCTGTTTTCCTCCAGGTTTTCCCTCAGCCGGTCTACCGAGGCCTGCTGCAGTCTCAGCTCCTCCTTGGCTACCAGCACATTGTAATAGGCAGTTCGGGTGTCGGTGACGATCTGCTGGGTGGTAGCCCTCACATTCTCAGCCTGGGCGGCCTTGAACAGCTGGGAAGTGTTGATGCCCACAAACGCCTCTCCCCGAAACAGGATCTGTTCAACGCTGATGGTTCCTACCCAGTTGTTGTCATCCCCGATCTGTATCGCCTGCAGGTTTCCCTGCTGATCCGGGAAAAAGATCACCGGCAGCTCGATGTTCCGGGTGTAGGAAGCATTTCCGCTGATATCGGGCAGCACTTCACTCCAGGCGATGCGAACCTGCTGATCCGCATCCTTCAACGAAAACAGCGCCCTTTTGATCTCCGTGTTGTTGGCCAGGGCCACCTGTATCGCCTGAGTTATGGTGACCGGATGCTGTTGGAGGTTGAGCGTGTCAGCGGGGACTCCCTGCATCCCATAGGAGCGCGCCGGTAGCATCAGCAAAATGCTCAAGAGTATGGCTGCACAGCCATAGGCGATGCCTTGAATGTGAATTCCGGATGGATCCAAAGCAGGATCGGATTTTGGTAGAAGCATTTGACGATCGGTTAGATACATGACAAAAAGAAGTAGACCATTCACGATTAATATTGCTATATATTTACCTAATTCTGACTGGTAGTCATTTTCTTTGGAGGTGTGATACCCCGCCCGATCAGGTTCAGAAAATTCTTGAACAGGGATTCAAAGTTGATATCCATCTCATCCAACACCTTCAGGTGATGACCTTTCTGTTTGATATGATGTAGCAACACCATGCCACGAGTACTACCCCATATCATGATCGCCAACTCCTTCGGATCATACTCATCGTCTATAGTACCATCCTGCATACCTACTTGGAGCGCTTTCACGATATACTGCATCGCCTGCTGGGCATTTTCCTCGCACACCTGGGCCATCTCACTATTTCTGAGCTCCTCCACATCCAAAAGGGACTCGTAATACATAAATGCCTTGAAATAGTCCGGATTATTGCGCACGAAATCCAGATAGGTCTCACCCATCAGCCGTACCAATTCGAGCCCGGTACGGTCCTCGGCAAAAATTTTTGAAAACCGGTCGTTGAGGATATTTGAGCCTCGTTCACACAGGGCCAGATACAGTTCATTTTTGTTTTTGAAATAGAGATATAGCGTACCCTTGCTCAACTCCGCCTCCTCGGCGATCTCCTCCATTGTCGCCTGATCGATCCCTTTTTCAAAAATCACCTCCTCGGCCGCATCAATGATCATTCTCTTGCGCCGTTCCTTTTCCCTGGCCTTGCGTTCTTCGATTCCCATAGGTATGTGACTAATATGACTGTTGGTCAGTTTATGACCAGAAGTTATAAAAATGATTACGGATAACAAACCGGAAGGTTTCAACATTCCCGCTATTCGTTCTTTTTTTTATCAATTGGACTGGCAATCTCCTACATTCCGATCCCCGGTAGTACCGGTAAAATGATAAAACGTACAGCCATTGAATAAGAACGCCTCCATAGAATTCCTTCTACTGGTTGTCGCCGTCATATGGGCGCTGAACTTTACGGTGATCAAATACAGTTTGAACGAGATCGACCCGCTCAGCTTCAACGGACTGCGGTTCCTGTTTGCAACGGGATTCATCCTGGTGGTGCTGTTCGCCCGCAGTGAGCAGTTTCGAATCCCTAAAAAAGATTGGTGGCCCCTGCTGGGCATGGGGCTGCTCGGCAGCCTTGTGTATCAGGGGCTTTTCATCATCGGCATGGATTTCACCCTGGCCGCAAACGCTGCCGTTATGCTGGGTACCATCCCTATCTGGGTGGCACTGTTCAGTCATTTCTTCACCGACGAGCGGCTTACACTCTTCAAAACCCTGGGAGTAATCTTTGCTTTCGGCGGAATCGTATTTATCATGACCGGAGGTGAAAAGGGGATTTCATTCGCATCAGATACTTTTGTAGGGGATTTGCTGATGGTATCTTCCGCTGTCGTCTGGGCCGTTTTCACTATTCTTTCAAAATCATTCTTAAAACGCTACACCCCGATTCAGTACTCGGCCGTAATGTCTTCGATCGGATGTGTGGCGCTTTTCCTGCTGGGTCTCCCCGGAATGCTTGAGATCGACTGGGCCACCGTCTCATGGCCCGCCTATGGAGGGGTCGTCTATAGCGGTCTGCTTTCGATCGGGGCCGCGTATGTTATATGGAACTACGGCATCCATTTTGTGGGCACAGTCAGAACCGCAACCATACAGAACCTGGTGCCGGTACTGGGTCTGCTCTTTGGCATTGTCCTGCTCAATGAGCAACTATCACTGTTGCAGTATGGGGGATCGGCCCTGGTAATCATCGGCATCGTGCTTACCCGCTGGAAAAGAAAGCCGGCAATCCCGACGGCGGGAGGCGTTTGATACATATCCCCACAGTGGTGCAGCGGCACCTCCGCCCATACGGATATCATAGCAGGAGTAAAAGAATCGGACCTGCATGGCGACTCTGCGCGGGAGCGCAGCCCTTGGCGTTACGACGCAGGAGCGTCGTAACGAGGATAACACCATATCATACCGGCCGCTTTCCCCACTGCC
>JAWVYR010000211.1:0-4909 GCA_033722635.1 Balneolaceae bacterium
CGTGTACTGCGGCTCCATCCGGTCGGAAAGGGAGAAATCAACCTCAATTTCTCCATCCGGGGAGGAGACCCTGGATGGCGATTCGAAGGTGCAGGAGCTGAGCAGGGATGCAAAAAGTAGAATCATGACAAAAGCGTAGAGGCGATGGCTGAAGCGTTTCATATGGATAAGATGGAATGTTGAAAATCGATGTTATCCGTTGTTATCGGGCTGTACTGTATGCTGAATTTGCTGTGCATCTAACAACATAACAGGGGCGGTTTACCCTTCCATTCCGTGCAGCCCGGGGTACCCGTAACCGGCCCGCCGTTACAGCGCCATCAGCGAAAGGCTGAAGAGGATGATGAGGATGAAGTAGGCGGTGAGAATCACGCTCTCCTGCAGCCGGAACGTCACCTTCTCCACCTGTACGATTTTATCAGCGGTTTCTTCGCTGAACAGTATGCTGAAGCCGTAGCCCACCGAGGCGGTCACTGCAAAACCGGTGAAGTTCCACCAGAACCAGAAAACCTGGTCGGAGGCGAAGATCCACAACAGGAAGTTGCAGAGCACCCCCGCAAGGATCCCGATGTTGATGCCGGTCTTGCGCGTGCGGCTGGTCAGGATGGCCAGCATAAAGGTGGCGATCACCGGGCCGTAGAAGAGCGAACCGATCTTGTTGATCGCCTCGATCACCGTGTCGGCGATATTGCCGGCAGCGAAGGCGAGCAGCACGCAGACCACCCCCCAGAAGATGGTGGTAATCTTGGAGTATTTCATCTGCTTCTCATTGCTGATCGTCTCCTTTTTGCCCCGGATGATCAGATCCTCCACGGTGGCAGCGCTGAGGGAGTTCAGGGCGGAGTCGAGCGAAGACATCGCTGCCGAGAAGATAGCTACGAGCAGCAGGCCGATGATTCCGTGGGGCAGGTATTGCGCGATGAACACCGGCACCATGTAGTCCGGTCGGTCGCTGGGAATCATCTCCAGGAAAGAGGGGGTGGAGAAGGCGAGTGTACCGATGACCAACCCCATCAGGCAGTAGAGCACCACCAGGGGGAAGCGGGCCATCCCGTTGAAGAGCAATGCTTTGCGCACCTGCCCTATATCCTGTGCCGAGAGCATCCGCTGGGCCTGGCTTTGATCGCACCCGTAGTAGGAGGTGTAGAGGAAGAATCCGCCGATTACCATCGGCCAGAATCCGAATTCGTTGTCATCTCCCACGCCAAAGTTTGAAAAGTCGACCACATTCAGGCGGTCGGCACTCACCTCGGAAGCGAACACCTGCCAGCCGCCCACCAGGTCGAGGGCGTACCAGCCGCAAACGAGGATCCCGACAAAGAGGATGGCCATCTGGATCACATCGGAGATCACTACCGCCTTCATGCCGCCCAGGTAGTCGTAGATCAGGGCGATGATGCCGGTGATGATGATGTTGATCCACAGGGGGATGCCGAAGACGGCGGAGAGGATCAGCGCCACCGCATAGACTGTGATGCCGGCAGCGAAAGCCCGGCTGAACTGGAAAACGATACTGAGGATCAACCGGGTGCTGGTTCCGAAGCGGCGCTCCAGGTATTCATAGATGCTGACGATGCCCGATTTGTAGAGGGGCGGAAAGATCACCAGCATCAGGAAAAGCATCGCCAGGGGTACGGCAAACTCGTAGGTAAGCCACTGCAGCCCGCCTCCCTCCCGGAGACCGGCGAAAGCGGGGGCGGAGATGAAACTGACGGCCCCGAGCTGGGTCGCCATCGTGGAGAGTCCCACCTGCCACCATCGGAAGGTGCGCCCGCCCAGGTAGTAATCATCGGTCGTTTCCTGTCCTTTGCTCAGGTAGTAGCTGATGGTGATCAGCATCACCACGTAAAATCCGACGACCAGCCAGTCCAGATAGTTCATATCGTACCTGTTGAAGTCCCGAGTTTGGGAGGAATCTGAAAAATTATCGGGAATATACCAAAAAGTACCGCGGACAGAAACCGGTCTTCGGGACTGTCCACCCGGCATGCACGCAATATCCACCCACCCCGGGTCATCTCGAGCGAAAGCGAGAGATCTTCCTTCAAGCCGCATCCTGTCTGATCTTCGACAAAGATCACTCCATCGACCCGCTTCCGCGGGTCTTCCATCAATTTCGTTTTACTCCTCCTCCCATATCTCGTTTAGCTCCTCCGGTGCGAAATACACCAAAACACCCTCAACACACTACAAACCCCTTTTAGAAGGCCCCAACACATTTCTCAAAGGGGGGTGACAGAAGGTTGTCACCCCCTTCCTGTATCATGAAATTGCAATGAAATCAGGAACAAACAAGGATACCGACGATGGAAGCATTGAAGATGTACGACAGCGGTTCAAACTACAATATGCAACCGGTACTACAGAAGGTGTTGACCGATGCGATCAAGGAGCATGACCGACTCCAGGAGACCTTCTCGCTGATGGGATGGGGTGACCTGCCGGATGCCCTGAAGGTGGAGATCCGGGAGGATGTTGCGGCGATGGCGGATGAGCTGCAGGGGCAGTACTCCACGGTCGATCCTTATATCCTGAAGCGGCGTGAAAGCGTCACCTACTGGGTGGAGTGCTACCGCGACGGGATCTGCTCGCTCAAAACGGCTATCGAGGCGCTGAAGGTGCGGAAGCTCTGAAAACCTGGCGATGCCGTGGGGCGGGAAAATTTGTAAGGAAAAGGCGGCTCGAGGGGTCTGTATATTGAAGCTTTTGATGAGTTTTTTCGTCCGGCTTCCGACGAAATCGCAATAGATCAATATCAGTATTCAAACTATGTCGCGCTTTTACCACGGATTAACAATCGCCCTCCTGGCCCTCGGGCTGGCCGTATCCTGCAGCGGAGACAATCCCGCCGACGAGAACAACCGGGATATGGGTGAAATCCCCAAAGCCCGGGGCGGGGCACCGGGTGTCTGGATTCCCGGCCAGAACAGTATGTTCATATTTGGGGGGATGTCACCGATCACCAACGACACCTGGCAGTTCTCTGCGGACCAACAGTCTTGGGAGGAGATTATCGACCTGGGCAACATACCGCTGCCCCGGTGCCATCATACACTGGTAGCGAATGATGCCGGATCCGATATCCTGCTGTTCGGCGGGTTCTCGCAAAGCGGACGGTTCAACGATACCTGGCGTTTCGATGCCGGGAACGGAACCTGGAGCGAACTGAATGTCGAGGGGCCGCTGCCTGACAAACGGTGCCTGCAAACCTCGGCCTATATCGAGTCGACCGGCCAGATGTTTGTATACGGCGGGATCTCCGGCGGCGGCGTCTCCACCGGCGATTTCTTCCAGGATACCTGGCTGTTTGACTCGGAAACCCAGCAGTGGACACAGGTCGAGACGGATTCCGGACCGGGCAAGCTCTCCGGCGCCATCTCCTTTTACTCCTCCGAGCGAGAGGCGGTGTTCCTCTGGGGCGGCAAGCAGGTCGACAGCTACCCCACACAGCTCTGGCGATTCGACGTGGAGAGCCGAAGTTGGACTACGGTCGAAACCGCCGGCCCGACCCCGCAGGGAAGGGAGGACCCCACCGTCTTCTGGAATGACGACCTGCAGCTGCTCTATATGATCCACGGTTCCAACGAAAATATCGGGGATGACCACCCGGACGGCGCCTTCGAGCTGGACCTGGAAACCTTTACCTGGACCCGGCTGGAGGGGCAGGAGGTGCCCCCGCAGCGCTGGCGTGCCTCGGCCGTCTTCGACGAAGCCACCGGCACCGGGTATATGTACGGCGGATGGGTGGGCTTCAACGATCAGAACCTGCAGGATACCTGGAAGTACGACTTCGATGAGAAGGAATGGACGCGGGCGATACCGCGGTAATTGAAATTATAAAATTAGATGCCGCTGCTGTCGGAAGCACTCTTCTCCAGAGATAACAGGCGAAAGGAGAGTCCGAATATCATAAGCAGCAGAATCGCGGGGATCCAGAACGTCGCACTTCCGATCCACCCGTAGAAGGCTCCCCCGATGAGAAGCCCGATGATGCTGGCCAGGCTGCCGGAGCTGCTGGCATATCCCTGAATCGCCCCCTGGTACCGTTCTCCGGCTGCATCAGAAAGGATCGACAGGAAGGAGGGCCACATGATGCCGTTGCCGCCGGAGAAGAGCAATACCCCCAGGTAGATCGGGATGAGGCTGTCACTGGAAAAGAGGAAAAAGCCGGCTGTCAGCAGGATGCTGCCTGCGATAATGAGCACACTGTCGGAAAATATATCTGACATCCGGCTGAGGACAGGGCCCTGCACAACCACCATGATTCCACCCAGTACCGAAAAAAAGATACCCAGGTCAAAGAGGCTCCACTGGAGCCGTTCCACCGCGTGTACGGGGAAGGCCACATAGAAGAAGTTGAAGGCGAGAAAAATGATGAAATAAAGAGCCAGGAGAAAAGGGATCTCCTCCAGTTTCAGGATTTTACGAAGGCCGATTTCACTCTCCCCCTCGATTTTATAGCACTCCTTGTGTTCCTGACCCAGCACTTTTTTCACCTTGCAGCTCTCCACCTCTTCGCGGATAAGCTCCGGCCTTGATTCCTGCAGCATGAAGGCGATCACGAAGATCGCCGCCAGGGAGATCCCCATCGCCACGAGCACCGGCAGCAGTTCGCCCAGCAGGGTGCTGCCCAGTACGCCGGCCAGCGCGGGACCGATGATGAATCCCAGGTTTCCGGATGCCGCCATCTTGCCGAAGTTGGCCTTCCGGTTCTTTTCGGTGCTCACATCGGCCAGGTAGGCGTTGGCTACCGATACGTTTCCCCCCGTGATGCCGTCGAGGGCTCTTGCCCCGAACAGGACTGCCAAGGGGATGGTAAGAATAAAGCTGCCCAGGTAGGGGGAGTCGATATCTGTCAGTGCCGTCTGGGGAATAGCAAGGGCGATCACGAAGAGCACCCAGGCCAGGA
>JAWVYR010000212.1:0-4871 GCA_033722635.1 Balneolaceae bacterium
AGCACCCTCGGTAAAATTCTGAAAAACAATTTAACGGATACCCCCTACTCGCTGCACCCCGATCCCTATCCGGAGCAGAATCTCTTTTACCGTTCAGATAATGCCAGCCTGGCCCGGAAGGGCGTGCCCGCTCACAGCATCTCATCGGTTCAGATCGATCAGGATTCCTATTACCATACGGTCGACGACGAACTGTCTACCCTCAACCTGGATCACCTCACTGATATGATCCGGGCTATCGCCTTAAGCGCACGTGAAATTGTCGAGGGGAAAGCCACTCCCAACAGAATTGAATCGAACTGAATTGTAGCCTGTCGAACAATGGCCAGCGAACTTGAAATAAAGGAGAAGTTTTCCCGGTACTGGCGGACTCTTACCGGCCTGCTGGCCCTGATTTCACTGCTTTTTTTTATCGCATACTGGATGCTGTCGGATCCATTCTGGGGGGGTATATTCCGGCTTATATCATTCATCTGCTTCGCCGGTGCCGTCATTGGCGGGCTGAAAGTGATGGAGGGTCAACATTCCATTCAGCTGCAGTTGGAGGATGGCCATCTGGGTGTTCGCTTTTTCAAAAAGGGCGAGGAATTGCAACATGACCTTTTTGAGCTGGATAATATCGCCAATGTAAGAATTGAATCGATTCCGACATATTTTTCCGATCAGCTTACCTACAACGGATATTCTGTCGTTCTGGAACTAAAGGACTCCGACCGGCCCCTTCAGCTGATCGAGCTGAACAGTCGGACGCTTTCAATCAGCAGGGAGGATGCGTCCGAAATTGTTGAATTTTTGGGAGACTGCGACATTCCCGTCGAAAAAAATAGCACTCAGAACAATCACAAAGATAGCGGTGAGCCATAACCATGCAAACAGATAATGCCCTACTCATCCTGCGTATTTTTCATGCATCGATGGTACTCTTCCTGATTTCGTTCGGCGGAGTCATCCTGTATCTTCAGCAATTCGTCGATATCAATCCCATCCTGATGTTTAACGAGTGGATACGGTATTCCATCCTGCTGATCATCGTAGTCATCATCTGGTTTTCGAACCGTATCTATAAAAACCGGCTGCTTTATGCTGCTGGCCGGGAAGAGCTGGTTACAAAACTGAACCATTACCGCATGGCATATATTTTTAGAATGAGTCTGGTGGAACTCTCTGCAATTATACCGCTGATCGGTTATTTTGTAACCGGAAGGATCATCTTTTTTATTTATGCCGTCGTGCCTTTTATATATTTGCTCTTCATCTTCCCCACCATCGGCAAGGTGTTGAACGACCTGGAACTATCCGCAGATGAAAGCCATCGATTGGAAAATAAACTTAATTCCCAGTAACCTTGGTACCCTATGAAAAATTGTATCCCGCTTTTAGTTCTGCTGTTGATATCAATCTTCTTCCTGACGTTTTGCAGCCAGTATTCCGAATATTTGAACAGGGCTGATGAGCTGGCTCACGAATTTATCATTGTCGATGGGCATGTGGATCTGCCCTACCGCCTGAGGAACAACTGGGCCGATGTCTCCCAGCGTACAGATCAGGGAGATTTTGACTATGTACGGGCCCGAGAAGGTGGGCTGGATGCACCTTTCATGTCGATCTACGTGCCGGTTGAGTATCAGGAAAAGGGAGGAGCCAAAGCACTGGCAGACAGCCTGATAGATATGGTAGTCGGCCTTACCGACGAGCATCCGGACAAATTCGCACTGGCCTCCTCCCCTTCTGAGGTGCGATCCAACTTCGATAAGGGGCTGATCTCCTTTCCGATGGGTATAGAAAACGGAGCCGCAATTGAAGGAGATCTGGCCAATCTCGTCCATTTTTATGACCGGGGTATCCGTTATATCACGCTGGCCCACGCCAAGGACAATCGCATCAGCGATTCATCCTACGACACCACCGCCAACACCCATGAGGGATTAAGCGCATTTGGGGAAAAGGTGGTTCGCGAGATGAACCGCCTGGGTATCATGGTGGATGTCTCTCATATTACCGACAGCGCCTTCTACGATGTTATGGAGGTTACTGAAGCTCCGGCTATCGCCTCACACTCCTCCTGTCGCCACTTTACCCCTGGCTGGGAGCGCAATATGAGTGATGAGATGATCAAGCGGTTGGCGGAAAACGGAGGCGTGATTATGATCAATTTCGGCTCCTCGTTTTTGGATGAATCCTCCCGGAAGAGCGGCGACAAACTCCGTGATGAAATTGCTGAATATTTCGAGGAGGAAAACCTCGATCGATCCCAGCCTCAGGCTCAGGTTTACGCACGGGAACAGTTTCAGCAGTACTACGACTACGCCACGGTTTCCAGGGCGGCCGATCATATCGATCATGTGGTCGATCTGGTTGGAGTCGAACACGTAGGCTTAGGATCAGATTTTGACGGAGTCGGTAACACCCTGCCGGAGGGGCTGAAGGATGCTTCGATGATGCCCAACCTGTTGGCCGAGTTGCTGGAACGCGGGTATACCGCAGAAGAGATAGAAAAGATCTGTTCCGGGAATATTTTCAGAGTCTGGAGCCAGGTCGATGAAACCGCCGGCAATTTACAGGAATAGATTATGACCATCAGCTCCCCCACTCTGCTGGTCGACCGTGATCGTTGTATCCGCAATATCCGAAGCATGAAAAAGAAAGCCGACCGAGCCGGTCTGGAGCTGCGACCCCACTTCAAAACCCACCAGTCGGCTGATATAGCAAGATGGTTCAGGAACGAGGGGGTCCAGGGGGCTACTGTTTCCTCACCCGGTATGGCAGCATATTTTATAGACCACGGCTGGGACGACCTGACGCTGGCGATACCCTTCAATATCCGGTCAACCGAACTGATCAATGAACTGAACCGGAAGGCAGCGATACGACTCCTGGTATCCGATGAGTACACTATCCACCATCTCCATCGCAACCTGGAATCGACCGTGGAGATCTATATCGAGATTGACAGCGGCGGCGGACGTACTGGGATAGCTGCGAATGACCTTGACGCTCTGGACAGGATGATTGAACTGTCAATGAAACCGGGAATGGTTGACTTCAGAGGATTTTATTCTCATCCCGGCCATTCCTACGGGGCGCGGTCAGAATCGGAAATCCTGGCGATTCACGAACAGGTGCTGCAGTCCATGCAGGAATTGAAGGATCGGTATGGCACTTCCGGGAGACCGCTGTTTGTATGCATCGGCGATACCCCCTGTTGCAGCGCAGCGGAGCAGTTCAACGGGATCGACGAGCTGAGTCCTGGTAATTTTGTCTTTTATGATCTTATGCAAGTGCAGATCGGAGCCTGCAGGATCGATGATATTGCCCTTGCACTGGTCTGCCCGATCATCCATAAAAGTAAAAGGCGAAACGAACTGGTGGTTCACGCTGGGGCCGTACACCTGTCCAAAGAAAACCTGCAGGAAGATGAAACCAGCCACTACGGTCTGCCGGTTGAATTGAACCTGGATTATCAATGGGGAGAGCCGCTGAAGGGTAGCCGCGTTTCCGCCCTATCCCAGGAACATGGAACCATCGCTTGCAGCAAGGAGGTTTTTGAACATTATGAAGTAGGCGATCTCATCGGTATTTTGCCGGTACACTCCTGTCTCACAGCCGACCTAATGGGTGGATATGTCGACCGCAGTGGAAACCGTTTAAATCATGTACGATCCTGTTAACCAATTAACCTGTCACGTATGAACAGATTTTTAGATCTATTTGAAGCTGAAATCAATCGCCTGATCGATTTTAGCCCTACCCTGCTCTACTCCCTTGCCGCATTCCTTATATTTTTTATTCTGGGAAAAATCGTATCGCTGTCTATCGACCGGATACTTTCGAGGGAACGGTTCTCCGGTACCCATCGCCTATTCTTCAAGAATATCGTCAAGTGGTTTATCTATTTGATCGGACTGATCTTTGCGTTGAACATCATGGGATTTCAGGGAATTACCACCAGTATCCTGGCCAGCGGCGGTATCACAGCTATCGTACTCGGTTTTGCGTTTCGGGATATTGGTGAGAATATTATGGCCGGTTTCTTTTTGGCATTCAATAGGCCCTTTAATGTCGGGGATCTGATCATTTCCGAGGGGCTGGAGGGACGCGTGAAAGAGGTGGAATTGCGCTATACCCACATCCGGACCCTGGACGGATGTGATATTTACATCCCGAGTTCACAGATCTTCAGCAAGCCACTGCACAACTACACCCAGGACGGGTTGCGCCGTGTCAGTTTCTCAGTCGGAATCGACTACCATGATGATATTGAGCAAGCACTCCGGCTGATGTTCGAAACGGTAAAAGAGATGGAGCGGGTTTTGACCGATCCTGCTCCGGCGGTCAATATATCAGGCTTCAATACGCTATTTATTGAGTTGCAGGTGATGTTCTGGATCGATACCTATCAACAGGAGCAATTCCTCCTCGAGATCAAGACCAGGGCGATGAAACTGTGCAGAGATGTCTTGGTAGAAAATGGATTTACCTTCAGCTCCGGGGTCACCAGTTCCGTTGATCTGAAGAAGGTATCAGTGGAATTGATGAAACAATCCGATCAATAACCGATACTAAAATCAGTTCATCTAGAACCACATCCGACTGAAACTGGATATCCTGCCTTACAGCTTGTACTATAGAAACTTCAAGAAGATGGCTTGTTTGTTTGACCGTTCATCTCTGGTTTTTGGCCGATCTGACAAAAAAATAAGGGATGCCTGGCGACAGACATCCCTTATTGGATTCAACCATCTGGGTTATAGGTCACTTTACATACAGCCAGGCATTTTCGTTGTAGTATTCCCTGACGTCATTTAGTCCAGCCTTGGCATCAGATAGGGTGTTATAGCCTCGGTAGGCCACCATATAAAATTTGGAATCAG
>JAWVYR010000213.1:0-4863 GCA_033722635.1 Balneolaceae bacterium
AGATAGAAAACCTGTTGTGGGCCGAAGAGAGGATGTGGGTCGGTACTACGGGGGGGCTATTCGCGCTGGATGTTGCAACAGGAGTGGAAGTGCATCACGTTGACACCCAAAGCGGTCTGCTGGCCAATAACGCCACCAGCATAGTGCTCTCCCCGACAAGCGGCACGTTCTGGCTGGGGACCAATCAGGGGCTTGCCGAGATCGATCCGGAAACCGCCTCGGTCCTGAAGACTGTCACAAAAGCTGATGGGCTGGTGGATAACGAAGTGTGGTTTTATGGTTCGGTCAGGGCCGATCCCGTTGGCAACATTTTATTCGGCACCGCCAAAGGGATATCCCTTTACAAACCATACCTGGACCGGAAAAATCTCCAGCCGCCTGTTATCCGGCTTACCGATGTACGTTCCGAGGAGGTGCCCGGTGAACGCAATGAGTTCATTTTTGAGTATGCGGCCTTGAGCTTCGGGAATGAAAGGCAGGTACGGTATCAGACCCGGTTGCTTGGGTTCAGGGATGAATGGTCGGACCCAAAAACCGAGGTCAAAGTCAATTTTACCAATCTTTCCGCTTTTCTTACGCCAAAGACCTACACCTTCGAGGTGAGGGCCGTTAATGAGAGTGGCGTGTGGTCGGAGACGCCGGTGCGGTACCCGTTTGAGGTGAAGCCTCCCTGGTGGCTGACCTGGTGGGCAGCGCTGGGATATCTGGCTATTTTCGCTATTGGTGTTTTTGTAGTGGATCGCGTACAGCGTTCAAGGCTGATCAGAAAAGAACGGGAAGCCGCCGAGTTGCGTGAAACCAAGTTAAAGGCGGAGGCAGCGGAAGCCCAGGCGGAAGCGCTGCGGGCGGAGAATGAACTCAAAGCCACGGAACTCGAGAAAGCCCGGGAACTCGAGAAGGCCTACCACGAACTCAAGTCCACTCAAAAAAGACTTATCCAGTCGGAGAAGATGGCTTCACTGGGACGCTTATCCACCGGGATCGCCCATGAGATCAAAAATCCGCTGAACTTCATAAATAATTTCGCCGAGCTATCGAAGGATCTGGTCGATGAACTGCAGTCGGCGCTTGACAGTAAGGATACCGATGAGATCGAGTTTATCACCAAAAACCTGAAATTCAATACCCGAAAAATAGAGGAGCATGGAAAGCGGGCCGATTCCATTGTGCGTTCGATGATGCAGCACTCGAGAAGCGGGAATTTGAATTTTGAGCCGACTGAAGTGAATGAGCTGGTAAAAACCTATTCGAATCTTGCGTATCAAAGCAAGGTGGCTGAAAACTCCAAGGTGGATATCAATATTGCCACCGACCTGGAACCCGGGCTGCCCGAGATTGTCATCAACAGTCAGCAAATCGGCCAGGTACTTCAAAATATCATAGAAAATGCATTGGATGCCGTTTTAGAGCACAGAAAGAAACAGGACGGCGATTATCAGCCTCAGATAAGTATCAAAACACGAAGCCGGGACGGTGATATTGAAATCGAGATTGCCGACAACGGCCCGGGTATACCCGAAACGGTGAAGGAAAAGATATTTGAACCGTTTTTTACCACCAAACCGACAGGGGAGGGAACAGGACTGGGCCTCAGCATCAGCTACGACATCGTAACCCAGATCCATGACGGCGGCATACGGGTGGAAAATGTTCCGGAAGGCGGGGCCCGCTTTGTGATCTCGTTTCCGGTCTCGGAAGTACATAAAGGGAGCAAATAGACCGGTTCGCCCGTCAGCGGAATCCGGCAACGGTTTGCCGGAGTGATTGGTTGAATACAGGGTTTCGGGGGGGGCCATGGCAACCCCCCGTTACAAACAGGTGTTGAAACCTAAATCGATCTCGTGAGAATCTGCCCGGTCAGCCAGAGCTGCACCTGCTGGTATTGAATGGTGAAGTAGCGCTGCTGTCGCTGCAGGATGTAGTTTTCAAACGGATAGAATTCCGATCGCAGTTTGGTCTGTTCAAAGGTGTAGTTGAAATCGGGATCGCTGCGGTTGTAGGAATAGGACCACCGCATCAGATCGAGATGTTCCTCGACATACCAGGGCGGTCCGAACAGGATATAAACCATACCGGTGTCGGTTTTCCAGCCCTCCTTGAAATTGGAAAACTGCTTGTTAGCCTCCTCCACCCGTTCGTAGTACATCTGGATGACGCTTTTGGCTTTGTTCTTGTCGCGGATGTTTTTAAGCCAAAACCGGTCGATTTCCGCCTTCATCGAATCCGGGTTTTTGATGGCCAGAAGTCGTTCATACTCCTTGTCATCCATCAGGTAGGCCAGCGGGCGCGCCAGCTCAATGGGGTTTTTCAGCGAGGGATAATTGGTGCTCTTCACGGAAAAATCACGGGCTTTGAAGATACTTTCCTCCTCCGTTTCGGTTGTGGTGACCTCGAATCGGTAGTTGCCCCGTTCCTGCTGAGGAAACAGAAATTCGATCAACACGCTTCCCGGCTGCGTCAATACCCTGCGATTGGATTGAATCACCTCGGATTCGTCATACTCGATCCCCTTGTAGGGCAGGCTGGACTGGGAGTAATTGGTAAAGTACATCGAACGGGCCACGCTGCTGTCGGAGCGGTAACGGATCAGTTTGGTATCGATCGTCATCGGCTGATCGCTTCGGTTGTTGGTCACCTGGAAGATGAATTTCAGGGAATCCACCTTTCCCTGCACGTCGTAGGTGGTGATCGGAATCCAGGCGTCGGGATCGGAGTCGAGGTCTTTGCCCAGCATCTGGATGCTGGTGAGGTTGGAGATCTCATTGCCGGGATCCGGGATAAAGGTATGAGAGATTCGTGTGGTCTGTTTGCGTGAATTCTGGTCGGTGACCGTCACATTGATCTGGTACTCCCCGGGCTCGACCGATATCTGCCGCTGGAATATGAATACATCCTGGCTGTGGGTGATGTTGGGATCCTCCTTTTCAATCGAGAGGTTATAGCGATCGCTCTTTACCAGTTCGTCGTTGTCGCTCTTGTCCAGTATCTGAATATCGACTGAAAACTTCGACTGAAGCTTCCCATCCAACTCCTTGTAGATCAGGCTGCCGTAGACGATGTCGGCTGCGACATTGATAAGCGGCTGGTCTTCCGCATCCAATAGGCCGATGGCGGAAAGACGTACCTCCGGATATCCCACCCGGTATTTATAGGAAGAACCTCGCTCGATATCGGGATTGAAAGATCTTGCACAGCCCAGGATGAACGCGGTTGCGAAAAGCGAGAGCAGAGTGAACGAAGTAGATAGCTTTTGGACGTTAAGAGAGCTCATGTTGATGGAGTAAGGGTCAGTTGACGGTCTATGTAAATAGTTAAAAATAATTGTCGAATTACACAATACGGCTGGAGTTGTTTTTTATAACGGCATAATTTCATATCTATTTTAGGTCGTTTGTTGAATCTAAACAATCTTCATTATACTCAAGCGTTAGAAAGACGATGTATGGAAGTAGCCGCTCGTTATTTTGAAAACAGTTATATGCTATCAGCAAAGAGCGGTATCCTCGTAACACCTTACAACCAGTTAGCTAAATCAGCATGTTGAGTTTGGACAACCCGTTGATGCGAAGATATATTCCAGGTGGGATCTACCTTTTCGTCTCCATGCTGCTGGTATTGTTTACCACTGTATCCGCCGAGGCATGGCCGCAGCAGATATCGCCGTCCGCCGACGATTATTATCAGCGGGGGATGCAGCAGGTGGATGCAGGAAATATCGAGCGTGCCCTCCAGATCTGGGAACAGGCCAAAGAATCTGATTCTGAAGCAGACTACCGTATCGGGTTAACCTATCTCGAACAGGCCACCGGCAATTCCCTTCGTGGCTACTACCGGAAGGCTTCGGAAATTTATCTCTGGGGATTGAGGGATGACCGGGTCGAACATGCAGAGAAGGCCCTGGAAAAAGAGCTGGACTACATGGGCTCGATGGTACCCTACCCGGAATACAAACGGATAAAGGATAAGATCAAGGATAAGGACTCCTCCATCTATGATGATCTGCTTGCATTCTGGAACCGGAAGGATCCGACGCCGCTGACCGATTACAACGAGCGGTTGATTGAACACTGGGAACGGGTGGCCAAAGCGAAGAAATTATATGGGCTGAAAAACAAGCGGGGTTTTGACCATCGCGGCGACCTATATATTAGGTATGGCCCGCCGGACTACAAGCGGGAGGGGATGATCGTGTACAACTCCGGCACCGTGCATGCACTTCTGCAGGAGCGGATTGGGGTGGATTTTCCCAACCTCAGAGGCAACCCGCAGTCCAATTCGATCAAGTCGGCACGGATGTTCAATATGGAAACCGTGATCCGATCGCTCCATAGCAATCCCCGTTACGAAGTATGGATCTACGAAACGCTGACCAATAGCCCCGAACACACGATCTTCATGTTCGGTACCGACGACGGATCCCCCACCTTCCGCCGGAAAAAATCGCTGGAGGATTTTATTCCAAACGCTGCCTACAGCCGAAGATACAGGGATAAAAATCTGATCACGAACTCTCCCAGCTCGGTAGGAAGCAGCGGACAGCAATCCGGAACCGAGGCCACGGCAGCTTTCGACCAATTTTCCCAAAACGCATCCCAGTCGGTTCCGCGTACGGATATAACACCGGCGCTGATTCTCCAGATGATGTATTATGAGCAGTTTTCCGCCCTGGATCATTATTTTGGAGATGCCTATGGGCGTATGTTGAGCCGCTACCTGGATCTAAACTCCCGCATTCCATTTTCTCTGACCCGGGAATTTGAACAGGTGAACGAAAACGACCTCATACAACGCCGCTCCAAGGCCCCGGAGGAGATATCGGTCTACCAGCGTAACATCTCGGAGATTCCCATGCATACCTATACG
>JAWVYR010000214.1:0-4856 GCA_033722635.1 Balneolaceae bacterium
GAGCTGGAGGAGGAGCCGGAAGAGCTGGCTTTTAGAAGCAGGATCTTGATGTGGGGAATGCTGATACTGTTTATCCTTATAATCCTGGGAGGACTTTATTTCACGTGGTGGATGGCTGAAGAGATCGTTACGGCAGTTTTGTGAAACCGAATGTAGGATAGTGGAATTCTCAATGCTCAATTCTCTCATCCCGTCTCGTAGAATCGTGCCTTTTCCCTGAAATAGGGCATGAACACCTTCTTCAACTCCCGGTGCTCCGGTTGTTCCAGTTCCGGATCCCGTTCGATCAGATCCCAGGCCGCAGACTTGGCCTGCTCCAGGATCCATTGATCCTCGATGATGTCGGCCACCTCAAATTCCGGGAGACCACTCTGCTTGGTACCCAAAAAATCGCCCGGTCCTCGCAGCTTTAAATCCGCTTCGGCAATTTCGAAGCCGTCGTTGGTTTCGGCCATTTTTTTCAGGCGGAAGCGGGCCTCCTTGGTCACTTTCTGCCCGTGAATCAAGATGCAATAACTTTGCCGGCTTCCGCGACCGATACGGCCGCGCAGCTGGTGCAGCTGGGAGAGCCCGAACCGTTCGGCATGTTCCACGATCATCACCGTGGCCTCGGGCACATCCACCCCGACCTCAATGACGGTGGTGGTGACCAGAATCTTGATATCGTTATCGATAAATCGCTGCATCACCTCATCCTTCTCCTCGCTCTTCATGCGTCCGTGCAGCAATCCCACTCCGAACTCCTTGAACCGCTCATTCATCCTTTCATAGCCCTGGGTGGCATCCTTCAGGTCCATCACCTCCGACTCCTCCACCAGGGGATAGACGACATAGGCCTGCCCCCCCTTTTCGATCTCTTCGCGAAGGAATGTGTAAATATCGTCCTGGCGACTCTCCGGACGGACCGCCGTCTTCACCGGCTTTCGGCCGCTCGGAAGCTCCCGGATCACCGAGATATCAAGGTCGCTGTAGAGGGTCATCGCCAGCGAGCGGGGGATCGGGGTCGCCGACATCACCAGCACATGGGGGTGGGAGCCTTTCTCAAGTATCTCCGCGCGCTGCCGGACCCCGAACCTGTGCTGTTCATCGATCACTGCTAAGCCCAGGTTGTGAAACGCTACCTGCTCCTGTATGACGGCATGGGTACCCACCACCACGTTGCAGCCGCCGCCCTCGATATCGGTGAGGATGTCGGTTCGGAGAGCGGGTTTCTGGCTGCCCACCAGCAGTCTCACGTTGATCCTCATCTTGTTCAGGTATTGCGAAAGCGTTCGGCAGTGCTGATCAGCCAGGATCTCGGTCGGGGCCATGAAAGCTGCCTGGTAGCCGTTGTCGATTGCCATCAGTATCGCCCCGATAGCCACTACCGTCTTTCCCGATCCCACATCTCCCTGAATCAGGCGATTCATCTGGTATCCCGAACGCACGTCTCTCTTGATATCGCTCAAAGCCTGCCGCTGTCCATCGGTCAACTCAAACGGGATCACCTCATTGAAAAATTGCCGGGTGTGTTTTCCCATCTCTTTGAACAGGTGTCCGTTTTTCTTCTCAATAATCGTGCGTTTCACTTTGGCGATGCTCAGCTCAAATAGGAAAAGTTCCTCGAACTTGAACCGCTCCAGCGCTTTGCGATATTCCTCCTGTGACTCCGGAAGATGAATCATGCGGAAGGCCTCCTTGCGACGGGGAAAATGGTGTTCCTCCAAAATCTCCGAAGGAAGAAATTCCGGGGGATCCTTATGCTTCAGCAGGATTTCGATCCACTCGCGGATCATCCGGCTGGTGATATAGGCTTTCGACAGCGCCTTGTTGCCCGGGTAGACCGGCACGATGCGGGTCAGGTCCTGGATGTCGCTGGGATCGCCGATCTTATCCACATCGGGATGGGCCATGGTGACATACCGTCCGTAGCGCTTGGCTTTTCCGTAGAACGCCACGATTTCACCTTTCTTGAAAGCCTTTTTAAAATAACGGACCCCCTTGAACCAGACCCCCTTCATCGAAGCGGTTTCATCCTGGATGATCACCTCCAGGCGTTTTTTCTTTCCGTACCCTGTCTCCTGGATTTTTTTTACCCGGCCGACGACGGTAACCTCCTCACCCTGGCCGGTCAGATTTCGGATCGGAAGCACGGTGGTCCGGTCCAGGTACCTGCGGGGGAAGAAATGCAACAGGTCGGAAGTGCTTTCGATGCCGCTTTCCGAGAGTGCATTCAGCCGTTTGGTGCTCAGGTTGGGAAGATCAATAAGTTTCAAACTGATATATTGATATATAACAGATTATAAGGGAATTTGCGTAATTTTTGCCGTTCTGATCCGTTTGTCCATCTCTTCGAAAAGATCCTGAAAAAAAGGGAAATATTCGACCATAAATAATTGCAAAAAAAGATAAATAATTCTTATCTTGCGGAACTGTTATTTGGTCGATGCATCAACCGGAAATACTAACGAATACCAAGGTATTTAAGCGTGCCTACGATTCAACAACTCATACGTAAAGGTAGAAAAAGTAAGAAGAGCAAAACAACTGCTCCGGCACTCGAAGGATGTCCGCAGAAGCGGGGCGTTTGTACGCGTGTCTATACCACCACGCCGAAAAAGCCGAACTCGGCTTTGCGTAAGGTGGCCCGGGTACGGTTGACGAATGGAAATGAGGTGAACGCCTATATACCGGGTGAGGGCCACAACCTGCAGGAACACAGCATCGTCTTGATCCGGGGCGGACGCGTTAAGGACCTTCCGGGTGTACGCTATCATGTTATCCGAGGTACGCTGGATACGGCCGGAGTGGAAGACCGCAAGCAGGGCCGCAGTCTGTACGGCACCAAGAAACCCAAGTAGGAATCAGGATTTAGTGGATTCCCAGGATCTGTAGGTCATGCCGACAATCCTTTGAATCCGAAATCCTGCAATTCAAAACAATCTTTTTTAATCCTGGTTATTTATGCGTAGAAAAACAGCAGAACGAAGAGATGTACAGCCGGATCCGGTATTCGGCGACAAGCTGATTACACGTTTTATCAACAACCTGATGAGGGATGGCAAAAAGAACGTCGCCAGAAAAATCCTCTATCAGGCATTTGAAATTATTGAGGAAAAAACCGGGGAAGAGGGGGTTGAGGTATTCAAATCCGCCATGGACAATGTTACCCCGGTGGTTGAAGTTCGATCCCGGCGTGTGGGCGGCTCCACCTATCAGGTGCCGGTTGAGGTTCGCCAGGATCGGGGCACGGCTCTCGCCATGCGTTGGTTGATCAATGCCTCGCAGGGCCGCAACGACAAGTCGATGGCGCGCAGGTTGTCCCGTGAGCTGATCGATGCTGCCAACAATGAAGGCGGCGCGGTTCGCAAAAAAGATGAGGTACACCGGATGGCCGAAGCGAACAAGGCATTTGCACACTTTAGATTCTAAAAATTTTTTTGATTACGACAGATATTATGGCTGAAGCGACAAAAACAGTAGATCCAAAAATCCAGGACAAGATACGCCGGACGCGGAACATCGGCATCATGGCCCATATCGATGCCGGAAAAACCACCGTGACCGAGCGGGTCCTCTATTATACCGGACGAAGCCACCGGATGGGAGAAGTGCACGACGGCGCGGCTACCATGGACTGGATGGAGCAGGAGAAGGAGCGCGGAATCACCATCACCTCCGCTGCCACTCACTGTGAATGGAAGGATCACCGCATCAATATTATCGATACACCCGGTCACGTGGACTTCACCGTGGAGGTGGAGCGCTCCCTGCGGGTGCTTGACGGCGCGATCGGCGTATTCTGTTCGGTCGGCGCAGTGCAACCGCAGTCGGAAACCGTTTGGCGGCAGGCCAATAAATACTCCGTGCCGCGGATGGCATTTGTCAATAAAATGGACCGTACCGGCGCCGACTTCTTCAACGTCATCAAGCAGATGAAAGAGAAGCTCAATGCTAACCCGATACCGATCCAGATTCCGATCGGCCGGGAAGAACATTTCCGCGGGGTGGTCGACCTGATCAACATGGAGGGTATTGTATGGGATGACGAGTCGCTCGGTGCCAAGTACGAAGTAATTGAGATTCCCGATGAGCTCAAGGAGGATGCCGACGAGTACCGCAAGGAGATGCTTGAATCGATTGCGGACTATGACGACACCCTGATGGAAAAATATCTGATGGATGAGGAGATCAGCCAGGAGGATATCGAAACTGCCATCCGCAAGGCGACCGTAAACCAGGATATCACCCCGGTGCTCTGCGGTTCCGCGCTGAAAAACAAGGGGATACAGATTTTACTCGACAAGATTGTAGAGTATATGCCGAGCCCGTACGACATTCCCCCGGTTACGGGAACCCATCCGGAAGATCCCGACAAGAAAATTGAGCGGCATCCGCGGGTGGAAGAACCGTTCTCGGCACTGGCATTCAAGATCATGACTGATCCCTATGTCGGTAAGTTGACCTTCTTCCGCGTCTATTCCGGAGAGCTGGAAAAAGGCTCCTATATATATAATGCCACTACCGGCAACCGCGAGCGCATCGGGCGGCTGCTTGAGATGCACGCCAACGACAAAAAGGATCTCGATATCGTGCGTGCCGGAGATATTGCGGCGGCTGTGGGTGTAAAAGAAGTGCGAACCGGCGATACCTTCTGCGATGTGGAAGACCCTATCATCCTGGAGGATATCTCCTTCCCCGAGCCGGTGATCAAGCTGGCGGTAGAGCCGAAATCAAAGGCGGATGCAGAGAAGCTGACCAAGGGATTGATCAAACTATCGGAAGAGGATCCGACCTTTGAAGTGAAGACCGACGAGGAAACCGGTCAGACCACCATCGCGGGAATGGGCGAGCTTCACCTGGAGATTATTGTTGAC
>JAWVYR010000215.1:0-4855 GCA_033722635.1 Balneolaceae bacterium
CTCGGCTGCGTTCACCGCTTTGAAAAATTCCCGAACCTTCGTCACCCCATCATCCGGGTTGATCCGATAGTACCAGTACTCCTCGATCACGCCGGCGCCCATGAACAGCTGCATGGTGCCCTGCGACTTATGCTCGGCGATCACCCAGTTGGAAATGATGTTGTAGTTCAGGCGTTTTTCATGGCCGAATCGCTGGTTGCGGTTGAAGGTAAAATGGCCGACAGATCGGTCGATTTCAGTCAATGGATAGCCTTTCAACTGTCGAAATTCCGTTGAATCCTCCTCCGAACGGAGAATGGTGGTGCCCAGCACCAGGGGGCGTAGGTTCCGCGGCAGATTGATCACCGCCCGGAGGGTCAGCAGCGCCGAGGCTTTGTGGTGGGCGTGCGTGCCGGCATGGGGCAGCATGGTGAAGATAAAATCATACTCCTCTTCCCGGATCACCTTCTGCAGGCGGGCCGTGACATAGTCGGTGTTCCATTTCTTCAACGGGATTGCGATATCCTCGGAATACTGGTCATCTACCTGGTCCAGAAAATAGTAGTTGCGGATCCCCACGATCTCTCCCCCGGCCATCACCTCTTTTTTGCGGATCCCCGGCAGCCAGGCCCGGCCGACCTCCTCCTTGTCCAGATTCTTCCCGTACAGGTAGTTGCCCAGCGTGGAATAGCGGTACCCCCCCTCCCCGTTGGTCATGACGGCCAGGTCCACCACCCCATCCAGCAGGTAGGTAGTCTTGAACACCGTGGCCGAATAGAGCGCGTCATCATCGGGATGGGCGGTAACCAGCAGGATCTTGGGCCGGTAGTCCAATTGCTGGGAATAGACCGAAAACGGGGCGACGGCCAGCCATATCAGCATCGCCGCCATGGATGTGATATAAAGACGCTTGATTGACATCTGCCTGTAGATAGTACCTGGAAAATTATTTGTCAAGTACTCATTTACCTATAGCATTTAATCCTTGATCTGTATCACTGCCGACTGAATTCAATATTCACAACTTCTCCGACTTACTGACGCATCTCCTCCAGTACCGGCCTCATGTATCTCCAAACTTTTTCCGCGGCCTTTCGGTGCCCTTTTGCATTGGGATGGATGCCGTCGCCCTGCATCATCTCGGGATTGCCCCCCACTCCCTCAAGAAGAAGCGGGATAAGCCGAACATCCATCTCCTCGGCGATCTCCGGGTACATGGTCCGGAACTGTTCGGTGTAATCCGGACCCAGGTTGGGCGGTACCCGTATGCCGGCCAGAAAGATCCGGGCATCGGGATATTTACCCCGCACCTTTTCAATGATCTTCTTGAGATTCTCCCGGGTGGACTTCAGGTCGATCCCCCGAAGACCGTCGTTTCCACCGAGTTCCAGTACAAACAGATCGATTTCCCTGCGCATCACCCAGTCGATGCGCCGCAAACCGCCCGCTGAGGTTTCCCCGCTCAATCCCCCGTTGACCACTTCGAAATTCCACCCCAGGGAATCTATCTTATCTTCAATGAGAGCGGGAAAAGCCTGGTCGGCGGACACCCCGAGACCGGCCGTAATGCTGTCTCCAAAAAACAGGATCCGCTTCTCAGCTTTATCCTGGCCCGAAACCCCACTGCAGATCACCAGTAAAAAAAGGATGGCACTAAACAGCTTTTTCACAAGTTAACAGGCTTTGTATGGTTATTAATTGAAATTTAAAAGTATGTAACGAACGAACCCCGGGAGACGTTTATGATGGGAATGGTTTTTACAGATTATTATGTTTAGCCCCATAGTTTTAAAATCAATAGCGATAGATGAGTTCTGATATTATTCTCGACGTTAAACAATTAACCCAGCAATTTCAAAGCGGTAACAGGCAGCTGACCGTTCTCGATTCCATCGATTTTTCAGTGGAAAAAGGAACTGCCTGCTCGATCGTGGGACCCTCCGGCAGCGGCAAAACCACCCTCCTGGGCCTGTGCGCCGGGCTCGACCGCCCCACCGATGGTGTAATCATGCTCAACGGCGTAAAACTTGGTCCCCTTGACGAAGATGAGCGCGCCGAGATTCGAAACCGCCATGTGGGTTTTATATTTCAAACCTTTCAGCTGGTTCCCACCCTGACCGCCATCGAAAATGTGATGGTGCCCCTGGAGTTGCGGGGCGAAGCCACCAAAAAAGTCCGGGAATATGCCAAAAAACTGCTGACCGACGTCGGTTTGGGAGACCGTCTGACCCATTACCCTACCCAGCTATCAGGCGGAGAGCAGCAGCGGGTGGCGATAGCTAGAGCGTTTATCAATCGCCCCTCCATCCTGTTTGCCGATGAACCCACCGGGAACCTGGATGCGGAGACGAGTGAAACGATCGAGAATCTGTTGTTCGAGCTCAACCGGGCCCGCGGTACCACCCTGATCGTGGTAACCCACGATATCGAACTGGCAAAGAAGTGCGAGCGCATGATACAATTGAAGAACGGCAAGATCTTCAAAGATGAGATGATCGACGGGCGACCCGAAATGAAAAAAGTGGGCGAAAACTGATGGCCTCTATTTTTCAACCCTGGACATGGAAGATGGCCTGGCGCGATGCCCGTTCCAACCGGAAGCGCCTTTTTGTCTATATCTCCGCCATCATCATCGGAGTGGCCGCCCAGGTAGCGATCACCTCCTTCCGCGACAGCGTCAACACTGCGATCGATAACCAGGCCAAGGAGCTGCTGGGTGCCGATCTGGAGGTAGAAGGGGAACAGCCATTCAACAGAGAAGAGCTGGTATTCTTCGATTCTCTGGGAGGAGAACAATCCACCATTGTTGAGTTTGCCTCCATGGTGCTGTTTCCAAAGAACGGAGGAACGCGCCTCTCACAGATTCGGGCCGTGGAAGGAGGGTTCCCTTTTTATGGCGAACTGGTAACCGAACCGGCGGCAGCTGCCGAAAGCTATCGGCAGGATGGCGAGGCGCTGGTCGATGAAGCACTGATGATCCAGTTCGGTATCGAGCCCGGCGACAGCATCCGGGTGGGCCGGGTGATGCTTCCTATCGCCGGCTCCATTCAAAAAATCCCCGGTGAAGCAGCGGCCGCATCGCTGATCGGTCCCCGGGTCTTCATTCCCCGCAGCCGCCTCGACACCACCACTCTCATCCAAAGGGGTAGCCGGGTCGAATACAAACGGTATTTCAAATTTGAAGAATCGCGGGATATGGCCTCCCTGGAGGAGGATCTTCGCCCCTTCGTCCGCAAACATGATCTGCGCTACGACGATGTGGCCGAGCGCAAGGAGGAGATCGGGGAGGTGGTAGGCAATCTGGCCAAATTTCTGAACCTGGTCGGTTTCATCGCCCTGCTGCTCGGCGGTATCGGTGTGGCCAGCTCCATCCACCTGTATATCAAACAAAAGATCAATTCTGCTGCTATACTGCGCTGTTTCGGTGCCTCCAGCAATCAGACCATGTCGATCTACCTGGTGCAAGCGGTGGTGCTCGGCTTTTTGGGGGCTCTGACCGGCACGGTCCTGGGCATCGGTATCCAATTCATGCTGCCGGGGCTCGTCACCGAATTTCTGCCGCTGGAGGTTGAATTGCAGATCTCCTGGATCGCGGTATCCATGGGCTTGCTCACCGGCACCGGCGTGGCCCTGGTGTTCGCAGCGATGCCGCTGCTGGCGATCCGCAACGCCTCGCCGCTTTACACCCTGCGCACCATGGATGAGGCCCTCAGCCAGCTGCTGGGGCGCGGCACCAAATGGTCGATCTATGCGGTGATCGGCCTGACGGTATTCGGATACGCCACCCTGATCGCTCTGGACTGGATCGCCGGGGCCCTTTTCACGGCCGGCATGGGCATCTCCCTGCTGATGCTGCTGCTGGTGGCCAAGGGGCTGATGTGGCTGGTCAAGCGCTATTTCCCCTCCAACTGGACCTATGTATGGCGACAGGGGTTGGCCAATCTTTACCGCCCGCACAACCAGACCTCCACCCTGCTGCTCACCCTGGGACTGGGCATGCTGTTGGTGAGTACGCTCTATTTCAGTCAGGATATGCTGCTGAGTGAACTGGATTTCGCCAGCCGTGAGAATGCCCCCAACCTGATCTTCTACGATATCCAGAGAGATCAAAATGAGGGAGTGAACCGGATCATTCGGCAGAATAACGTACCGATCCTGCAAAATGTGCCGATGGTTACCATGAAACTGGCCTCCATCAACGGTACCAGCGTCGACACCATCGCACAAGATACGACCCGCCGGGCGCGCCGATGGGCCCTGAGGCGGGAATACCGGTCGACCTACCGCGATTCGCTCATCGATTCAGAGACGCTGCTCGAGGGTGAATTCATCGGTAAAGCACCGGAAAACGGGCCGGTACCCATCTCTGCCGCCCGGGAGATCACCGAAGATCTTGATGTGGGGATCGGCGACACGCTTACCTTCGACGTGCAGGGTGTTCCGATAGAAACCTATGTCTCGAGCATCCGCCAGGTTGATTTCCAGCGAGTGCAGCCCAACTTCTTCATGCTCTTTCCGGCCGGCGTGTTGGAACAGGCCCCGCAGATCTTTGTGACGGTAACCCGCACTCCGAACCGTGAGATCTCCGCCAAGATACAGGAAGCGGTGGTCAGCGACTATCCGAATGTATCGGCAATCGATGTGAGCCTGATACTTCAGACGATCAACAGTTTTATCGACAAGATCTCGTTTGGCATTCAATTTATGGCGCTCTTCAGCATCATAACCGGGCTGATTGTACTGGCCAGTTCGGTGGCTACCAGCCGCTATCAGCGGATGAGGGAAAGCGTATTGCTCAGGACCCTCGGTGCCAGTAAAAAACAGATCATCAAGATTCTGTCGGTGGAGTACTTTTTCCTGGGCGTATTGGCTTCAC
>JAWVYR010000216.1:0-4803 GCA_033722635.1 Balneolaceae bacterium
AACAATCCCCATCACCCCGAGGTGATCATCTGGGGAGCCGGACGAACCACCCGCAAGCGAGCGGAGATGCTTGTGCAGCATGGCATCGAGATCACCCACTATATCGATATCGATCCCAACAAGATCGGCAACGATGTACAGGGCCGCCCGGTGATAGGTCCCGATGAAATTCCGGAACCTGGTACGTGCTTCATCATCCCCTATGTAGCCCGCCACGGTGCCCATGCGATGATCGGGGACGTACTAGAGGAAAAGGGCTATGTGCTCGGAGTAGATCACATTTTTGCGGCCTGAGGGCTGTTGGGCTAAAAACCTCTCACGCTTGCCCACCGAAGTCTTGACATAGGAGGGCTTGCCCACCGAAGTCTCAACGTAGGTGGGTTTCACTTTTCACTTTTCACTTTTCACTTAAAATAATTCTTAGAGATTGATCAGGCTAATCCTTTATATTGTACAAACCCCAACAAGCGGATGGTTCAATGGCCGACATCATCTTAGGCATCGATCCCGGCTCCCGTACTACCGGCTATGCGATACTCACCGAGGAGAAAGGAAAAATGGTGGCGCTTCGCTGCGATGTGATCAATATGGCGGATATGGAAGATCACGCCGACCGCCTGCAGCATATTTTCGACCGGGTTTCGGAGATCCTGGGATCGTTTGAACCCACCTCCTGCGCGGTAGAAACGCCGATCTACGGCATCGATCCGCTGGCCATGCTGAAGCTGGGCCGGGCCCAGGCCGCGGCGATCCTGGCGATCACCAACAGCGGGCTGGAGGTTTCGGAGTATTATCCCAAGGAGGTCAAAAAATCGATCACCGGCAACGGCAACGCCAGCAAGGAGCAGGTAGCCTACATGTTGGAGAAGATGGTGAAGCTTTCCGAAAAGAATCTGAAAAAGGATGCTACCGATGCCCTGGCGGTGGCGTGGTGCCATATGATGAAGAAAACCGGTATCCCCAGGGATAGCGGGGGTACAACGACCAAAAGTCATCAGAACCGAAAGAAATCGGGCTGGGAGGAATTTATTTCAAACAATCCCGACCGCGTCCGTGAATAGTAAAAGGATACGAATCCCCTATGATCGCTTACCTGAAAGGTACTGTCACCGGGAAACAGGAGAACAAGATGCACCTGGAGGTGAACGGTATCGGCTATGAAGTGGAGATATCCACCCAGACGCTGCAGCAGCTACCGGACACCGGCGAGGAGATCCGGCTGCTGATCCACCACCATTTCACCGACAACGATCAGCGCCTCTTCGGGTTCTATTCGAAGGAGGAGAAGGAGCTGTTCGAGTTGCTGATCACCGTGAAAGGGGTCGGCCCGAAACTGGGCCTCACCATCCTTTCGGGTATGCAGGCGCCCCAGATCACGTCGGCGATCGTGGAATCCGACAAGGCGGCCCTCTCGCAGATCTCCGGCATCGGTAAGAAGACCGCCGAACGGATGATCCTGGAGCTCAAGGACAAGATTACGGAGGTGGCCTCGGTTCCTGCTGGAGATACAGGGAAGGTGGTCAGCGGCGACCTCAAGCAGGAGGCGATCTCCGCGCTCGAGTCGCTGGGCTTCCGAAAGAACCAGGCGGAAAAAGCGGTGCTTGCCGCGGCGCGCGATCACGAACTGGATGGAGACGTGCAGCAGCTGGTCAAAAAGGCGCTCACCCAGCTTAAGCGATAAATAACAATTTCTTAACTTCCGCTGCTTTATATTCTTTTCTCCCGTGCGTACTATATGGTATTCACAGATGAGCAGCATATTGCTTACCTACTCACAACCTATTTTGAATCAACTCTTTATTCGTGTCGGACGGTAAAACGGTACTCGTCGTAGATGATGAACAGGATCTGCTGGACCTGATCGAATACAATCTCAAAAAAGAGGGCTTCGAGGTGCTCAAGGCGGAGGATGGCGCGGAGGGGCTGGAGATGGCCCACGAATATGCCCCGGACCTGATTCTGCTGGATATCATGATGCCGCAGATGAGCGGCCTGGAGGTTCTGGAAATATTGCGAGAGGATGAAGAGCTGCACCGCATACCGGTGATTTTCCTTACCGCCCGCGGCGACGAAAATACCGAGGTCGAGGGGCTTAACATGGGGGGCGACGATTATATCACCAAACCGATCAGCACCCGTAAACTGCTCTCGCGCATCAAGGCAGTGCTGCGGCGTTACAACGACCTCGAAAAGGAGCCGAACAGGATAACGGTTCATGATCTGGTCATCGATAAGGACCGCTATATCGTTACCCAGGGCGAGGAGGAGCATCATCTGCCCCGCAAGGAGTTCGAACTGCTCTACTTCCTGGCCAGCCGTAAGGGGAAGGTGATGGACCGCCAGACCCTGTTGAATCACGTGTGGGGCAGCAACGTCTATGTGGTCGACCGCACCGTGGATGTGCACGTACGGAAAATTCGTGAAAAACTGGGAGATGAGTATATTGAAACAGTGAAAGGAGTTGGATACCGCTTCAAAGAATGAAACTGGACCGCTTCCATAAAAAATCCCGATTGGCCTTGCGCCTGGCTCTTTATTGCGCCGGGTTGATCGGACTGGTCAACTTTATCTTCACTTACTGGATCTTCGACCTGGGGCTGGCCGTCGCCGCCTGGCCCTCGGTTATACTCGCCCTGACCTCCTTCCTGTTGATCTACCTTATTCTCCACCGAATGGTTTACCGTCGCCTGGAGAGACTCAACGAGATCACCCGGAATATCCTGCGAAAGCGATTCCGCGACTATGAAAATATGCTCACCGGCAATCGTGATGAGCTCGATTTTCTTATCAAGCAGACGATAAAGGCGAGCAAGACCGTGGAGCGGGAGATTCAGCGGCTCAACCGCATCGAAAACTACCGCAAGGAGTTTATCGGCGATATCTCCCATGAATTGAAAACCCCTATTTTTGCGATCCAGGGATTCGTTGAAACCCTGTTGAACGGGGCGATAGAGGATGAAGAGGTGAACCGGCGATTCCTGGAAAAAGCGATGCGGAATATCAACCGGCTTATATATTTGACCAATGACCTGATGGAGATCTCCAAATTGGAGACCGGGGAGTTGAAATCGAGTATGCAGCCGTTGAATCTGCACAATGTGGTAGCGGATGTCGTGGAAAGCATGCAGTTCAAAGCTTCCGATGAAGGGGTGATCCTGGAGATGGGGGAGATCGGCGAGAATCTGCTCGTCAACGCCGATCGCAACCAGATCAAACAGGTACTGGTCAACCTGATAGAGAACGCCATCAAATACAACAAACCCGGGGGGCAGGTAAAAGTGGGAGTGAAAACCGATACCGGCGATAAGCGCCGGGTAGAGGTCTATGTCAGGGATACCGGCATCGGCATCGAACCCCGTTATATCGACCGGGTGACCGAGCGGTTCTTCCGTATCGACAAGTCGCGCTCGCGCGAGAAGGGCGGCACCGGCCTGGGTCTGGCGATCGTCAAGCATATCATGGAAGCCCACGGTGAGGAGTTCCGGATCGAAAGCAATCCCAACCAGGGATCCACCGTCAGCTTCACCCTGACCAAAGCCGAGCGAAAACCGGTGTCGGCTTAGGGCTAATGGGCTTTTAAAAAGTAAAACGATATTTACGAATTTCAACTTGTTATTAGATTCTTAACAGATTAGATAGTTAGATAATTAGCCGCTTAAAATACTTTCCCGCCTATTGCTTATTTTCAAGGCCGAAATCAACTATCACTAAATTCATTGTGCAACATGCTTCATGCTGTGATCATGGCCGGCGGTACCGGATCCCGTTTCTGGCCCAAAAGCACCCGGAAACGTCCCAAGCAGTTTCTCGACCTTTTTGGCGACCGTACGATGCTGCAGGCCACCGTGCAGCGAATCGAATCCCTGGTGCCTCCCGAACGGATCTGGATTATCACCAATGAACAGTACGTCGATCTGGTGGCCAAACAGCTTCCCGAGGTACCCGGATCCAATATCGTGGGGGAGCCGGTAGCCAAAAACACCGCGCCGTGCGTGGCACTGGCCGCCGGCCTGCTGGAACGGAAAGATCCGGATGCAACCATGGTCGTGCTTCCTGCCGACCACACGATCGAAGAGGTCGATGCGTTTCTTGAAATCCTGGAAACAGCCGCTGCCAAAGCCAAAAATGAAGAGACGCTGGTGACGATCGGCATCAAACCGAGCCGCCCGGAGACCGGGTACGGGTATATCGAGTTTGTGGAGAATGCCTCGGAAACGGTTAACGGTCGCCCCGTCTATCGGGTCGCCCAGTTCCGGGAAAAACCGGACCTGGAGACGGCCCGGCAGTTTGTCGACTCAGGCAACTTCCTGTGGAACAGCGGCATGTTCATCTGGAGCAACCGCACCATTCTCAAACAGTTCGAGCAGCACCTGCCGGAGATCCACGAACAGATACAACAGCTCCCGGAGGAGCCTGAAGAGGACGGATGGGAAAGCTCAATCGAGGCTTTTTACAACGCCTGTCCCTCCATTTCGATCGACTACGGCATCATGGAGAAAGCCGGCTCGGTACATGTGGTACCCGGGGCCTTCGGCTGGAACGATGTGGGCAGCTGGAAAGCCGTATACGAACTGATGCCCAAGGATGCATCCGGCAACGTGGTCAGGGCTGCCTATGCTCTCGGCGAATCGTCAGAAAACAACCTGATACAGGTTGAAGGGAAGAAGATGGTCGCCCTGGTGGGAGTAGAAAACCTGGCCGTGGTGGAGACCGAAGATGCGATCCTAATCTGCAACCTCGACCACGCGCAGGAGGTCAAACAGATCGTCAACCGGCTCCATGAGAAGGAGGAGCTTAAGAAAT
>JAWVYR010000217.1:0-4791 GCA_033722635.1 Balneolaceae bacterium
ATATAAAAAAAGCCCCGGCCGAATAGCCGGGGCTTTCAATTTATGCCTATCTATCCTGCCGGTTTGAATGACCGGCCGAAATCAAGGGGTTATTACGCTATTTCTCTTCCTCTTCATCTTCGTCGACCACTTCAAAGTCGGCGTCGACGGCTTCTTCCTCTTCGGAAGAGGCTTCCGCTTCGGCTTCGCCCTGGCCGTTTTCGGCACCGGGCTGGGCAGCTTGCTGCTGCGCTTCAGCCTGTGCGGACTGATAGATCTCCTGGGAAGCGGCGTTCCACGCGGTGTTCAGTTTCTCCATCGCTTCATCGAGCTCGTCGATCTTCTCCTGCTCGTGGAGTTTCTCAACACGATCCATCGCTTCCTCGATCTTCTGCTTGTTCTCCTCGGAGATCTTGTCGCCATGCTCTTCAAGCTGCTTTCTGGTGGAGAACACCAGGCTCTGCGCTTCGTTGAGCTTCTGCGTACGCTGGCGGATCTTTTCGTCCTCCTCGGCATGCTCCTCGGCGGCTTTCTTCATCTTTTCGATCTCCTCTTCGGAGAGTCCGGAGGAGGATTCGATCCGGATGCTCTGCTCTTTGCCGGTGCCCTTGTCCTTGGCACTGACGCTGAGCACGCCGTTGGCGTCGATATCGAACGTAACCTCGATCTGCGGCACGCCGCGCGGCGCCGGAGGAATTCCGTCAAGATGGAACCGTCCGAGCGTGCGGTTGTCTTCCGCCTTGGCGCGTTCACCCTGCAGCACGTGAATCTCCACGCTGGTCTGGTTGTCGGCCGCGGTCGAGAAGGTTTCTTTCTTGCTGGTCGGGATCGTGGTATTCGCCTCGATCAGCGGAGTCATCACGCCGCCCAGCGTCTCGATACCGAGCGTCAGCGGGGTAACATCGAGCAGTACCACATCTTCCACGTCGCCCGACATCACGCCGCCCTGAATGGCAGCTCCGACGGCAACCACCTCATCGGGGTTGACGCCCTTGCTCGGATCCTTGCCGAAGAAATCTTTCACCATCTCCTGAATCTTCGGGATCCGGGTGGAACCGCCGACCAGGATCACCTGGTCGATATCGTCTTTGGTAAATCCTGCATCATCCAGTGCCTTTTTGCAGGGCTTGACGGTTTTTTGTGTCAGGTCGTCGATCAGCTGTTCAAATTTGGCTCTGGTCAGGTCGATGTTCAGGTGCTTCGGACCGGAATCGGTAGCCGTGATGAACGGCAGATTCACGTTTGTCTTCTGCGAACTGGAAAGCTCGATCTTGGCTTTTTCTGCCGCATCCTTCAGCCGCTGCATCGCCATCGGGTCCTCGCGGAGATCGATTCCTTCATCCTTCTTGAACTCATCGGCCAGGTAGTTGATCACGCGGGAGTCGAAGTCGTCACCACCTAGGTGGGTGTCACCGTGGGAGGATTTTACTTCAAACACGCCGTCGCCGAGCTCCAGGATGGAGATATCGAAGGTACCTCCACCGAGGTCGTATACGGCGATCACCTGGTCCTGGTCCTTCTTGTCGAGACCATAGGCCAGCGAAGCGGCCGTCGGCTCATTGATGATGCGCTGCACATTCAGCCCGGCGATTTCACCGGCTTCCTGGGTGGCTTTGCGTTGTGCATCGTTGAAATAGGCCGGTACCGTGATGACGGCATCGGTCACTTTTTCACCCAGATACTCCTCGGCGGTCTGTTTCATCTTCTGCAGAATCATCGCCGAGATCTCCTGCGGCGCATACATCCGGTCCTCGATCTGGACCCGAGCGGTATCGTCATCGGCCTTTACGACTTCATAGGATACCTGTTTGGTCTCCTCTTTTACCTCATCGTAGAAACGGCCCATGAACCGCTTGATGGATGAAACGGTTTTTTCGGGGTTGGTTATCGCCTGCCGCTTGGCGGGAGCACCGACCAGCCGCTCACCCTCTTTAGAGAAGGCAACAACCGAAGGGGTTGTACGACCGCCCTCGGAGTTTTGGATAACGACCGGATCGTTGCCCTCCATCACGGCAACGCATGAGTTGGTAGTACCTAAGTCAATTCCTATTATCTTACCCATAATTCGTTGTTGGTTGTTTTTGTTATCGTTTCAATTCTTTTGAATAAATTCTTTCAGTTGATCGGAATCGATTTCGAATCCTTCAGCACATCCGATTTCGGCATGGTAATGGTCAGCACCCCGTTACGGAAGGTGGCCTTGGTCTCCGCGGCATTCACATGCTGCGGTAGCGCGAAGGAGCGCGAGAAGACACCGTGCGAGCGTTCCTGCCGCCGGTACTGCTCCTCTTCATCAAGCTCATCGGCACGCTCGCCCTTGACCGTCAGCACCTGGTCTTTCAGGGCGATATTGATCTCTTTCTTGGACAGACCCGGAAGGTCGAGAACAATTTTGTAATCCTCCTCGCTTTCAATAATATCACAGGCCGGGGCAAAATCATGGCCCTTGTCTTCCAGAGGCATGATCCGCTCCACAAAATTCTGTATATCTTTTCCCAGTTTCGTCAACTGTCGTTCTATATCTATGGTAAATTCACTCATCTGCATGCCGTTTCGTTGATGTTCACCTATATAGATGCAATCACAATGCCAAGCCGGTGACGGGCAATGATATTATGACGTATTGGCATTAAATAAGATCAGCCGGAAAGGTTTTGACAGAATTGCGTAAGAAATGCGAAAAATCGGAATTCAATTCGTCAGAGTAACCAGATCGCTCCAGAAGCCGGGATAGGAGATATCGGTGCACTCGGCATGGATAACGGTGCTCCTGTCACCGCTCGTAAGGCTCAACACCGCCGCCGCCATCGCAATCCGGTGATCGTGGTAGGAGCGGTAGGAAGCGGGCTGCGGTATAAATGACGTATTACCGGTGATGATCAATCCATCCTCCAGCTCGGTAACCTTTCCTCCCGCGAGTTTCAGCATTTCAGCGGTAGCCTGGAGACGGTCGGTCTCTTTGTGCCGCAACTCCTCCGCCCCGGATATCCGGGATTCCCCCTCGGCAAAAAGCATCGCCACGGCCAGTATCGGGATCTCATCGATGCAGTTCGGCACCTGATCGGCCGTAATCTCAACCGCCTGCAGTTGGCTGCTTCTGGCTGTCAGCTTCGCAACCGGTTCCGCCCCCTCCTGCCGGCGGTCGTTCAGGGTGAGTTCAGCGCCCATCTGCTGCAGAATCTCCATCGCACCGGTGCGGGTTGGATTGATGCCGGTTTGGTTGAGCGAGATCTCCGCGTTCGGATGAACCGCTGCAGCCACCAGCCAGAAGGCCGCGGCGGAAAAGTCGCCGGGGATCCGGTAGGATTGCTCCGGTATCGCATCCTGCAGACTGCTGGTAATGATGCGCAGCCCGTTCCGGTCCTCCACCGCCAGATCCAGCAGTCGTTCGGTATGGTCGCGGCTCTGTACCTTCTCAATGACCACGGAGGGCTCGCTGCCGAACAGGCCCGCCAGCAATATGCACGATTTGAGCTGGGCGCTGGGAATCGGCAGCCTGAAGGTGATAGGTCTCAGGCCCTTGTTCGATTTGAATTCCAGCGGGGCATAGTTCTCTTCATAGGCGGTTATGCGGGCGCCCATCTGCTCCAGCGGCACGATAATCCGCTTCATGGTCCGGTTTGAAAGCGACTCATCCCCCGTCAGACGGGCTTCGATGCCGGCCCCCGCGATGATACCGCTGAGCAGGCGCATGGTGGTACCGGAATTGCCGCAGTCCAGCTCCTTCTGCGGCGGCTGAAGCCCCTCTCTGCCGACCCCTTCCACCACCAGATCCGATCCATTTTTATGAATCCCGACACCGAGCTGCGCCAGGCACCGGAGCGTCTGTTGAGGATCGGCAGCTCCGGAGAAGTTGCTGATCTGGGACCGCCCTTTGTGGAGGCCCGCAAACATCGCTGCTCGATGGCTGATAGATTTGTCGGGAGGTGGAGTGATGCTACCTGACAGCTGATCGGCCGGTGTAACTTGCTTGTCCATTTATCTGCTATCACTCACTAAGACTGCAACATCTGACGGGCCTGCTTGGCCTCGTAGGTACCCGGGTAGTTCTCTATGATCGAGTTCAGCGTATTCCGGGCTTCTCCCTTGTTTCCGAGCTGGATATAGCATTCGGCACTCTTGAGCAGCGCCTTGGCCACCCAGTTGTCGAACGCTTCGTACAGAATCTTTACATCCGCATAAGCTTTCAGCGCCTCTTCAAACTGCTGCTGGCGCTGACGGGTTACCCCGAGCAGGTATTGAGCTTCCGCACCGATCGCGGTGGTATTGCGTTCGGCGATCAATGAAAACCGGTCTTCCGCCCCAGCAAAATTGCCCCTGCCGAGCGCCACTCTGCCCAAACCCAGCTTTGCGGGATCGTAATCGCTGTTCAGTGATAGGGCTTTTTTGTAGAGTTCCTCCGCCTCGTCTACATCACCCGTGGAGAGCCGGGCATCGGCCATTCCGATGAACGCCTCCAGGCGGAAACGCGGCGCCCCCTCTGCCAGCTTGCTGAAATAATCGTAGGATTCCTCATAACGGCCGTTCTGGTAGGCGATCCGCCCCAGGGCTGCCAGGGAAGCCGCCGCCCGCTCGCTCTCAGGGTAGCTGTCTACCACGGTCCTGTAGGCATCGATGGCACTGCTCATCTTCTGTGTCTGCTCATAGGCGTTGGCCAGGTTGAACCAGGCGTCCGGCAGCAGCTGCTGATTGTTGCTGATGCGAATATACTGCCGGAACGCATCGATCGCCGACATGTAGTCGCCGGATTGCATCAGGTCCTCCGCCTTCCGGAACCGCAAGCGGTCGGCCATGGAGGTTCGGGGATGATCG
>JAWVYR010000218.1:0-4755 GCA_033722635.1 Balneolaceae bacterium
AACGCCCGCGTAATCGGCACCGCCCGCCGGTCAGCCTTCCCGGATCATTTTACATCCGGCAGCCGCTTTGAAGGGCTGAACGTGGACCTCTCTGATCCGGAGCAGGTGGAGACAGTGATCAAACCTCTTTTCAATAGGGAAGAGGCTCCCGTTGTGCTGGTGAACAATGCGGGTATTTTTGAAGAGGCGGGCTTTAGCCAAGAAGATCCGGACTGGCTCGATAACTGGAACCGGACCCTGCAGGTCAATCTTCATGCGCCCGCCCTGATCTCAAAATGGGCGCTCAACCGTTGGACCCGCGAGGAGGATGGTATCCTAATCAATATCGCCTCGCGAGCGGCATACCGGGGAGACACCCAGGAATACGCCTCCTATGCCGCCTCGAAGGGGGGATTGGTGGCGTTCACCAAAAGTGTAGCCCGGAGTTTCGGCATCCACGGTATCGTCGCCTACAGCGTAGCACCCGGATTTATAAAAACCGATATGGCGATGGACTCCATTGAAGTATACGGGGAAGACTATCTGACCGAGGGGATGGCATTCGACGAGATCACCTCCCCGGACCAAGTGGCCGAACTGGTTGCTTTCTTAGCAGCCGGTGATGTCAAACATATGACCGGTTCTACATTCCACATCAACGGCGGCTCCTACATGATCTAGATGGATTGGACAGACTCACAGATCGATGGTTTCAGGATTCGGGACGCTGTTCCTCACGACGTTCCACTCATCCTGAAATTTATCCGAGAGCTTGCCGAATATGAGAAGCTGAGCCACGAAGTGGTGGCGGATGAGCAGATTCTTCGCCGGAATCTCTTCGGAGATAATCGAAATGCGGAAGTGGTCCTGGGGTATGAGCAGAGCCGGCCGGCTGCTTTTGCCCTGTTTTTTCACAACTTCTCGACCTTTCTGGGTAAACCGGGACTCTACCTGGAGGATCTGTTTGTAAAGCCGGAATTCAGGGGAAAGGGTTATGGCACAATGATGCTCGCCTTTCTGGCCAAACTGGCAGTGGATCGCAACTGCGGCCGACTGGAATGGTGGGTGTTAGACTGGAACGAATCCGCCATCAATTTTTACAAAAAGATCGGTGCCGAACCGATGGATGAATGGACCGTCTACCGGGTAGCGGGTAAGCGCCTTGAGCAGCTTTCCAACCGATTTGAAAGTTCCTGATACCGAAATTTAACCTTCAAACCATGCCGGCGCCTTGATGAGCAAATCAAATTTAACCGTTTATTCACAGATGTTATGGGTAGCATAAAACAACGGAAGAAAGATCACGTGGAGCTGTCGGTATCGGGTGATGCAGACTACAGCTATCCCACCGGATTTGAACAGTACCGTTTTGTACACAACGCTCTCCCCGAAGTGGATTTTGACCAGGTTTCCACTGAGGCCACCCTGCTGGGCAGAAGTTTTTCCTTTCCCCTTTTCATCTCCTCGATGACCGGTGGCTACGCCGATGCGGGTCGCGTCAACACCATCATCGCGGAGTTTTGTGAAAAGGAGAACCTGCCGTTCGGTGTCGGGAGCCAGCGGATCATGCTGGAGGATCCGAAGGCGGAAGAATCTTTTTCGGTGGTAAGGGAAAAGGCACCCAATGCCTTTATCGCCTCCAACATCGGAGGTGCCCAGCTGATCGGTGGCCTACCCGGGGAGTATATCGACCGGTTGATCCAGAGTATCAGTGCCGATGCGGTAATTGTTCACCTTAATCCCCTCCAGGAGCTGATGCAGCCGGAGGGAGACCGCGACTTCAAAGGGATAGAGGAGGGGATCTCCAAACTGACGCAGGAGAGCCCGGTTCCGGTAATCGTCAAGGAAACCGGGGCGGGCATATCCGCCGATGTTGCCGAACGGTTGATAGAAAGAGGAGTTTCGGTGATCGATATATCCGGTGCAGGGGGGACCAGCTGGGCAAAAATTGAGAATCTGCGTTCCCAGAAGAGCGCCGACCGTGAAATTTTCAATGATTGGGGCATTCCCACGGTTGCTTCTCTGCGGGATGTAGCGGGCGTGAAAGAGAAACATTCCTTTGAGCTGATCGCCTCGGGGGGAATCCGGAGCAGTTATGACATCGTCAAGGCGATCTGTATGGGAGCCGATTTCACCGCGGCCGCCGGACCAATCATCAAAACCATTATGAAGGAGGGTCGCGAAGGTCTGGATCGATGGTACCAAAACCGTAAATACCAGGTCAGGGTTATACTGACGCTGCTGGGCTGCGAAAATTTCGAGCAGACCGGAATGAAACATCTGCGAACCACCGTTTAATATCCTTACATCTTGCTCAAAAAAGGTTATATTTGGCCTTCTAATATAAGCCAGGCAACGCATTTGAACATTACCGATTTGAAGTTCGATTACGCAGATCTCGCGGATCAAAAACTGGAAGAGCTCGATCTACCCGGGAGACCCGCCATCCTATATGAACCGGTCAAATATACGCTCTCCCTTGGAGGCAAGCGCATCCGTTTCTTTTTCACGGTGACCAGCAGCGGTATGTGCGGCGCATCGATGGAAGAGGCGATACCCGCTGCCCTGGCAATCGAACTGCTTCACAATTTTACCCTGCTTCACGATGATGTGATGGATTCGGCGGATACGCGTCGAGGCAACCCGAGCGTGTACAGGAAATGGGGAACCTCGGCAGCCATTCTTTCCGGCGATATTCTCTTCGTCAAGGCGATTGAGCAATTGCATTACTACGGCAGCAACGAACGCTTTTCCAAAGAACAGTACAACAAGCTGCAATCCGTTTTCTATGAGTGCGCAGAACGCGTTTGCGAGGGACAGGCCTTCGACCTCGAGTTCGAGGGTGACATCACTGTTACCGTAGATGATTACATCGAAATGGTAGAGGGCAAAACCGCCGCACTGATCAGCGGCGCCTTCCGCCTCGGCGGAACTGTCGCCGATGCCGACCAGGAGACCCTGGAAGAACTCGCTTTGATCGGCAATGAACTGGGCATTGCATTTCAGATCCAGGATGACCTGCTGGATGTGGTCGGGGATCCCGAAAAATTCGGAAAGCAACGAGGAGGGGATATCATTGAAGGCAAAATAACATATCTCACTGCTCAAACGTTAGAACGAGCGGATGCCAGTCAGAAGAAGATGCTGACCTCCATCATATCCGGAAAGGAAGCGGGAGCCGCTGAAATTGAGTCGGTTATTGCACTCTACAAGGAGCTTGATATAATCCGTGATACCCGGCAAGCGGTTGAGTCGTATTACAGCGATGCATTGAGACGATTGCAGCACTTTCCGTCGTCGGAGTACCGGAATGATATCGAAATACTGATTGAGAAGTTAACAAACAGAGAATTTTAAATAGAGTTGCTTAGTCATATATGAATTTTTCATTCGACAAATTAACCGCCGTACTGTCACTGATCTCTATCCTTCTGCTGGCTGGATGCGGGAAAAAAGAACTGATTCGCCCGGGCGATTCGCTCGATACGGCCTACGAGAAGGCGCTGAATCAGTATGAAAAGGAAAATTACCGCGAGGCGATTGATGCATTCGAGACAGTGCTTCAAATAGGACGGGGAACCGCTTACGCAGAAAATGCCCAGTACTATCTAGCGGAATCCTATTTCCAGAAGAAGGACTACCTGCTGGCAGCGTCGGAGTATGAGCGATTCAGCTCCCTCTATCCCCGGTCGGAGCGCCGGGAGGAGGTGGATTTCAAGGAAGCGTTCTGCTATTACAAACTGAGCCCCCGGTATCAGCTCGAACAGAAATATACCCGGCGGGCGATCGAAAAGTTCAGGCTCTTCCAGTCGAGATATCCCGATTCAGAAAGGATCAAGGAAACCGCAAAGTATATCACCGATATGCGTTCGAAACTGGCCAAGAAATTGTACTACGCAGCCGATCTTTATATGCGGCTGGATCAGTTCGAAGCGGCCACCATTTACTACAGTATGACGATCGATCGCTATCCCGAGACCTCCTGGGCTGAACTGGCGCTGGTCAAACAGATCAATGCCTATGTCATCTATGCAAACAGAAGTGTGAGGGAGAGGCAGGAAGAACGGTACCAGAAAGCGATAGATAGTTATGAAAAATACCTACAGCTCTTTCCCAACGGCAAACACCGCTCGGAGGCCGAAAACTATGTTGACGATGCGAGGGAAGCCCTGGCTAACCTGTCACCGGTTCAGCAAACCTCCACAGCCAGCAGTGACACCACCAATCAGCGTTAATCTCCTGCAATGCGACACGGGATCGGCTTACTGGGCGGCACCTTCGACCCTGTCCATAACGGACATCTGGCGATCGCCCGGTCATTCCTCAGTCATACGCTCATTGAGCAGCTGTGGGTGATTTTATCCCCTGATCCACCCCATAAAACAGATCTGCCCCGGGCTCCCTTTGAACGGAGGCTGGAGATGCTGGAAGCTGCGTTTGGGGAATTCAACGGGGTAAAGATCTCGACGATAGAGCAGAATCTCTCTCGGCCCTCCTATACCATCCAGACGGTCAGACATCTTAAAAAGAAATACCCGGAACAACCCTTTTATCTCTGCATCGGAGAAGACTCCTTGCGGGAATTTCATACCTGGTACAGATACCGCGATCTGCTGAAGGAGTGTGAACTGTTGGTGGCCCGACGGCCGGGCTTGAGCTCCGAAGATGTTGACCAGGAGATCATGGATCGAGCGCATTTTGTGGATCATCAGCCGGTGGAGGTATCATCCACAGAAATTCGCAACCGGATAGCCGAACAGCAGCCGGTGGATTCGA
>JAWVYR010000219.1:0-4746 GCA_033722635.1 Balneolaceae bacterium
TCACAAACCAGGCGTCGACCTCCCGGGCCCGGTCGCCGATCCTAGATAGGTCGAAGATCGTACCGTCGGTCCAGTGCACATTGCCCAGCGCCACCAGCAGGGTATCGCGGTCGATCGCCTCCAGCAGGCGGCGGTTCCAGGTGTTCCCCCGATGCTCCTGTTCCGTTGCCGGACTCACAATGCGAAGCTCGCTGCCATTCTCCCGGCAGTAGCGCATCCAGGGATAGACGTTGCTGGGAAACTGTTCCCCGGCGATCACGATATTTTTGCCTTTGGCTTCAGGCAGGTTCCTGGCCACCGTGGAGAGTCCGTAGGAAGCCGCCGGCAGGATCGCCACCCGCCGGGGATTCTCGGCGTGGATCAGTTCCGCATACAGCTCACGAAGTCGATTACTGCTTGCAAAGAATTCATCAGGGCCCACCTTCCAGGGTGCCCGTTTCTGCCGGATCCCGGCGATGCCAGCCTCCTCGACCGACTTCAGCATCGGTGAAAAGTAGGCGCAGTTCAGGTAGTGGTGATCTTCGGGAATGCTGAATAGGTGTTTCTGGCAATCCATACTGATTGGTTACAAGGTGAAAATTGCAGGATGCTGGTTGTGAGCCCTACTTAAACTTTTAACCTCTAACTTTCAACCTCCGACCTTCAACGTTTAACCTTAAGCCGGTCTATTATCCGAAAGCTTTCCGGTCCCTTCTGGAAGAGCAGGTCCAGCAGGCAGCACCCCGGTTCGAATCCCTCGAAATGCTGGTGGTATTCGGGGTGTTCAAAATCGGGTTCCGCCCGCCGCTCGGCCTGCCGCTGGTAGTGTCGGCTGTCGTGCTCCTGAAAGAGCCGTTCGGCCCCCAGCTGTTCGGCCAGCCGGTCGGGGTCGGAGGTATAAGTCTCCAGGTCACTGGCCAGCTCATAGGGAACCTCCAAGTTCATGAACTGGAATTGCCGGTTAAGCAAAAACAGGATGAAAGGCAGCAGGTAGGTGTATTCTTCCGCCGCCATGAAGTCGGCCCGGATCTCCGGCTCGTAAAAATCGTAATAGATGCTGTTGCGATAGTTGTATTTCAGGCTGCGCAGCAGGGGGGTGATCCAGTCCCGGTCGTGATCGATCCGCACTTCGCGGATCGCCTTGTCCCGGTCTTCGGTACGCACGGCGATGTTGATCCACTGGGTTCCCTTCGGCGTCCGAATCCGGGCCCGGTGCACCCGGCTCTTTCGGCTCCACGGTTCGCTGTCCTGCAGAATTACCCGGTCGGCCTGCAACATCACGGCCAGGTCGTACAGGTTGGGAGAGAACTGAGGGAAGAGGAGTGAGAGGGTCAAGGATCTAACTATCTAAAGGGCTAAATATCTAACTTTTTAAAATTAGTTCAGGATTATCTGTAAGGAATCGATATAAGAGTTCTCTTTAAAGTAAAGATCACATATATCCAGAATATTTCTCCATGAAATATAAAAAATGGAAAACTGAGGTTCCCTCTGCTATCAGGGAATACAAACTTTGGAACGTTAAGGCTTATCGTATCTCATTATATCTCTCAGAATTATGTTTTAATGATACATTGCTTTTACAAAAACAACATCGGTACTCGATGGCCAATCAATTATATCGGGCTGTAGGGTCCATCAGTGCAAATATTGCCGAAGGCTATTCAAGGGGATATGCAAGAGATAAGGCTCGTTTTTATGAGTATGCCCTAGGTTCTGCCAGAGAAAGCAAAGATTGGTATTTCAAAAGCCGTCATATTCTGAGTTATAAAAAATTAAACAGGAGAATGGAATTATTGACAGATATTATCAAATTGCTGATAACCATGATAAATGATAAACGAATGTTAAGCTGATAAAATCAGTTTTAAGGTCTAAATCTCAAGGTAAAAACAGCTTGATTCAAATCCTGAAAAAAAATCTTAGTTAGCCAGTTAGAAGATTAACTCCTTTTCTCTTATTTTCCCTCCCCTGAACTCCATACCAATTTCAATCTTTTCAGACTGATTATGGAAGGTAACGTACGCGTTCGATTTGCTCCCTCACCGACGGGACTGCTGCATGTGGGTGGCTTGCGGACGGCACTATACAACTATCTGTTTGCTCGCCATCATCAAGGAGGGGTTTTCGTGCTCCGCATCGAGGACACCGACCGCAGCCGATATGTCGAGGAGGCCGAGGAGGATATCGTTGAATCGCTGGTCTGGGCCGGCATCGATTTTGACGAGGGACCCGGCAAGCCGGGTGGCTTCGGGCCCTACCGCCAGAGCGAGCGCAAGGAGATCTACGGCGAATATGCCGAGCAGCTGGTCGATTCGGGGCACGCCTACTATGCCTTCGATACCCCCGAGGAGCTCGACCAGATGCGCGAGCGGCTGAAGAAGGCGGGTAATCCCTCTCCCAAGTATGATGCGATCACGCGGATGTCGATGAAGAACAGCATCACCCTGCCGGAGGAGGATGTGCAACACCGGATCGACAAGGGGGAGGACTATGTGATTCGCCTCAAGGTACCCCGCCGTGAGACGATCCGGTTCGAGGATGAGATCCGCGGGTTTGTCTCTTTTGAAAGCAAAGGCCTGGATGACCAGGTGCTGGTGAAATCCGACGGCATGCCGACCTACCATCTCGCCAACGTGGTGGACGACCACCTGATGAAGATCACCCATGTGATCCGCGGCGAAGAGTGGTTAAGCAGCACGCCCAAGCATATGCTGCTGTATGAATACCTCGGCTGGGAGGCACCGCGGATGGCGCACTTGCCGCTGATCATGTCGCCCAGCGGGGGCAAGCTCTCCAAGCGGAAAGCTGAGAGCGAGGGGATACCGATCAATGCCAACGACTATATGGAACAGAAATTCGAGCCGGAGGCGCTGGTCAACTTTCTGGCCTATCTGGGATGGAGCCCGGGCGACGATTCGGAAATTCACGATATGGAGGAGTTGATCGACCTGTTCAGTCTCGATCGGGTGAGCAAGAGCGGGGCGGTGTTCGACTACAAGAAACTGCTCTGGTATAACGAACACTACCTGCGGGAGAAATCCAATGAAGAGCTGTATCCGCGGGTGCGTACCATCGCCGAGGAGCAGGGACTGAAGCCGGACCGGAATTACCTGCTGGAGATCATCGAACTGATGAAGGACCGAGTCAGCAAGATCGAGGAGTTCATCACCAAGGGGCAATTCTTTTTTGAAGATCCCGAAGATTATGAAGAGGATGTCAAAAAGAAGTGGAAGGACAACAGCACCGAACTGGTCGAAGACTACATCGACAGGATCAGTGAACTGGAACCTCCTTCCTTCAAGGCCGGCACCCTTAAGAAGGCACTCAAGGAGGTCATTGAAGAGCACGATACCGGCTTTGGCAAATTGGCGATGCCGCTGCGCATCGCGGTGACCGGGATGGGCTTCGGCCCCGACCTGTTTCCCACCATGGAACTGCTGGGCAAGGAGACGGTCATCGGCCGGCTGAAGACAGCAGTGGATCGGCTGGGATAGCCGGCAAACGCCGTGGCCTGCGGGCTCAATCCCCGTTTTTGGACAGAACTGCCATAAACTTTCCTTTAGGAAAAAAGCTCAGAGATCGTATTTTCTTTTTCGACGGTGGACGGGCATTCCCTGTCAATAACAGCTAACAAGGTTTTCGGGATATGAAACGGAAAGGCGTCCTGTTGCTTATCGGTCTGGCTCTTTCTTTCCTTTTTATGCATCTGCTTGGCGGCTCCGGTGAATCCGCAGCGATCGTTCAGGAGGCGGCCGGAGAAACCTCTTCGATAGAGGGAACCTGGCTCAGCATCCTACCCCCGCTTATAGCGATCGGGATTGCACTGATCTTTCGGCAGGTGCTTTTTGCCCTGTTCCTGGGGATATGGAGCGGGGCCTACCTGGTCGGGGAGCTCTCCTTCGGCTATATTTTCAATTCTTTCTTTACATCCATAAGCGATTTCATTGTGCCGGCGGTAGCCGATGTGGGGCACCTGAGCATTATCGTATTTACCCTGCTCATAGGTGGAATCGTTGGCGTCATCACCGAGAACGGTGGTACAAGGGGGATCATCAAGGCGATCACCCGGTTCGTTCGGACCAAGGTGCACGGGCAGCTCGTTACCTCACTGATGGGTTTCATCGTTTTTTTTGATGATTATGCCAACACCATGGTGGTTGGAAGCACCATGCGCCCGCTTACCGATAAGCTTCGCATATCGCGGGCCAAGCTGGCCTTTCTGGTGGATGCAACCGCTGCCCCGGTTGCGACTATCGCCCTGGTAAGCACCTGGATCGGTGCAATGGTCGGGTTTATCGGGGAATCGCAGGCGAGCATCGTCGGTTTCGATGAAGCGCCCTATTCCGTTTTTATCAGTTCGCTGCCTTATAATTTCTACGCTTTTTTCACCATTCTTTTTGTGATCATCATCGCCTGGTCGGGGCGCGACTTCGCCACCATGCTTAAATCCCGCAAGCAGCTCTACAAGGCCAAGCACGATCGCAACCTGGACAAATATGACGTGTACCGTGAGAAACTGAAGGATGAGGATGAGAACATTGTCACCCACTGGGCCAACGCCGCCATCCCGATCGTGGTGCTGGTACTGGGTACCATCGCCGGACTGTTCATAACCGGCGAGGGATCTTCGGTACAGGAGATTGTGGAGACGGCTGATTCCTACAAAGCGCTGCTCTGGGGGTCGCTGGCAGCGCTGGCCGTAGCGATCGCGATCACGCTTTCAAGAAGGATACTCAACACCGAGGAGACCCTGCAGGGGATGAA
>JAWVYR010000220.1:0-4732 GCA_033722635.1 Balneolaceae bacterium
AGGGCCGGGGGCTGCGCTCCGGGGCGACTGGGGCAAGATCGTAATTAACGACGGTTGCAACGTCCAGGAGAGCTGCACCATCCATATGTTCCCGGGCACCACCGTGGTGCTGGAGGAGAGTGCCCATATCGGACACGGGGCGGTGATCCACGGCGGGCGAATCGGCCGCAACTGCCTGGTGGGGATGAACGCAGTGGTGATGGACCGGGTGAAGCTGGGCGAGGAGTGCATCGTCGGGGCACTGACTCTGATCAAGGAGGGCACCGAGATTCCCCAAAGAAAAGTGGTAGTCGGCAATCCCGGCAAGATCGTCAAGGATGTAACTGATGAGATGATGAAGTGGAAGAGTGAAGGCACCAAACTCTACCAAAAGCTCCCGGGCGAACTGCATGATACACTGAAGGAGTGTAAACCACTGCGGGAGGTACCGGAGGATCGGCCCGACCAGCCGAAAAAATACGAGACATGGCGACAGCGGAAGGGTGATAAATAGGTATTCGTTATTGGTTATTCGATATCGGCCATCCACCTACCGCTCACCCCTAGTCATTCTGGAAAAATCTAGCGTATCATGTAAGCCATTTTGTCCAGAATCTGCAGCAAGTTTATCTATAGACACTATTTCCATTCCCTGCATTACATTCTCACCTCAAGAAATGGTATTTTATCCCTCAGCTGCCTGGGTTATTTGGGTTTCTACGAACCGTGACTGAAATACTAAAAAAGGGTTGAAATTCATGAAAGTGCAAAGCTACGTGCAGGGAAAATGGATCGATAAAGGCGAAGAGATCGACTTGGTCAGCGCCGTAACCGGTGACCCGGTAGCGCAGATGATTGAGGCCGAACTCGACTACAAGGCGGTCTGTGAATATGCCCGCGAGGTGGGCGGGCCGAAACTCCAAGAAATGTCGATCCACGACCGGGCCTTCAAGATCAAGTTCTTGGGCCAGTACCTCATGGAGCGAAAAGAGAAGTATTATGAACTCTCCGCCCATACCGGTGCCACCAAGAAGGATTCCTGGATCGATATCGAGGGGGGCATCATCACTGCTTTTCTAATCTCCAGCAAATCGCGCAGAAATCTGACCGACCGCCCCTATCACGTGGAAGGCGATCACGAACGGCTCTCCAGGAAAGGGACCTTCGTGGGCCAGCATATCTGCGTGCCCCGGCGCGGGGTGGCGGTGCATATCAACGCCTTCAACTTCCCGGTCTGGGGCATGCTGGAAAAGATGGCCCCGGCGATCATCGGGGGGATGCCGGTCATCGTCAAGCCCTCCCCGGTCGGTTCCTACCTTGCGAGTGAGGTTTTCCGCGACATCATCGAGTCGGGCCTGCTGCCGGAGGGAACGGTGCAGTATATCGCAGCCGACAAACCGGGCGACCTGCTCGACCACCTTATCAGCCAGGATGTGGTTGCATTCACCGGTTCGGCCGAGACCGGTAAAAAGCTGAAGTCCCATCCCAACATCGTGGCCAACAACGTGCGGTTCAACCTGGAGGCCGACTCACTGAACGCCTCCATTCTCGGCGCTGATGTGACGCCGGAGATGCCGGAGTTCGATCTATTTATCGATGAGGTGGCCGAGGAGATGACCGTAAAGACCGGCCAGAAATGCACGGCGATACGGCGTACCATCGTTCCGGAAGAGCGGGTAGAGGATGTAATTGAAGCCCTGAAACAGAAACTTGAATCGGTCTCCATCGGCAATCCAACAGAAAAGGAGACCACCATGGGTCCGCTGGCAAGCACCGGGCAGGCCGACCGTTTTGAAGAGCAACTTCAGCAGCTCACGGAAGTGACCGAAACCGCCTACATTCGCGAAAACGGCCAAGGAGAGGCCTTTACCAGTCCCCGGCTGCTGGTCTGTCACCAGCCGATGAAGGTGGATGAGGTACACACGCTGGAAGCGTTCGGGCCGATGACAACGGTCATGCCCTATGGATCAACCGAAGAGGCGGTAGCACTTGCCAACAAAGCAGACGGTTCGCTGGTCGGATCGCTCTTCACGGCCGATGACGATATCGCCCGGGAAATCACCCTGGGCTGCGCTCCCTATCACGGACGGTTCATGGTGATAAACCGCCACAGTGCCGAGGAGTCGACCGGCCACGGCTCTCCCATCGGATCATTGGTACACGGGGGACCGGGACATGCCGGCGGCGGCGAAGAACTGGGGGGTGCCCGGGCTGTCATTCACTACATGCAGCGGGTGGCGCTGCAGGGTTCGCCTACCACCCTCATGAACATCACAAAACAGTATATCAAGGGAGCCGAAACAAGGCCCTCGGAGAAACATCTTTTCCAGAAGTATTTCGAGGATCTGGAGCCCGGGGATTCGCTAACCACCCACCGGCGTACGGTTACCGAAGCGGATATCGCAAATTTCGGGGCGGTGAGCGGCGACCATTTTTACGCACACTTCGACGAAATCGCGGCCAAAGACTCGCTCTTCGAAAAACGGGTAGCCCACGGCTATTTTGTGCTTTCGGCGGCTGCCGGCATGTTCGTTGACCCGGCACCTGGCCCTGTACTACTTAATTACGGGCTGGAAAACCTGCGCTTTCTGGCACCCGTGGCCCCCGGCGATACTATCCAGGCCAAGCTCATTGTCAAGCGCAAGAATGTCCGCCAGAAAAAAGCCGACGACAAGTACCTGTTCGGAGTGGTTTATTGGGATGTGGAGGTAACCAACCAAGACGGCGACATGGTAGCTGATTATACCATATTGACGCTTGTGAAGAGGAAAAATAAGCTGGATATCGATATTTTTGAAGAGGAGGATGAAAAATAGGCTTTAGGAGAAGTTGTGTAAGGATTTTGATTGTGAGTGCTCTTGTAAGAAAAAATTTTAAATTCACATCACCATTCAAAAAAATAAAATTAACGTTTATAAAATGTCTCAAACCGGCTCCATCAACGTCGAGATTAAAAACAATATCGGTACCATCACCTTCCACCATCCCAAAGGGAACTCGCTGCCCGGCGGACTGCTGCGGAAACTGGCTGAAAGTATTCTTGAGCTGGGCAACAACACCAATGCCCATATACTGATCCTTAAAAGCAAGGGAGACGGCGCCTTCTGCGCCGGGGCCTCCTTCGATGAGTTGATGAATATTTCGAATTTCGAGGAGGGCAAACACTTCTTTATGGGGTTCGCCGAAGTGCTCAACGCGATGCGCAAATGTCCCAAACTGATTGTAATTCGGGTACAGGGCAAGGCGGTGGGGGGCGGTGTCGGCCTGGCGGCCGGCGGAGATTATACCCTGGCGCATGAATCCGCCTCGGTGAAACTGAGCGAGCTGGCGCTGGGAATCGGCCCGTTTGTGGTGGGACCGGCCGTTCAGCGAAAAATCGGCCCGGCGGCTTTCAGCACACTGGCGATCGATGCCCAGCACTGGTATGATGCCGGGTGGGCCGAAGGAAAAGGACTGTATGCCAAGGTATATGACAGCCATGAGGCCCTCGATCGAGCTACCGACGAGCTGACCCATCAGCTGGCCAACAGCAGTCCGGATGCGATGAAAGAACTGAAAAAAGTTTTCTGGCGCGGCACCGATCACTGGGACACCTTGCTGGAACAACGGGCGGAGATCAGTGGACGCCTGGTACTCTCGGATTACACCCGGGATTTCATTGAGAAATTCAACCAATCAAAATCCTGAGATTTATCCGAAATTCACCGGTCGATGTCATCACCGACGCAATATATTTTTTACATATTTCCGTAAAATGGATCTCCGACTTCTGCGTTAAAATGATGATGAACGCGCGGTGGATGACATATCTTTTTCTTCTTCTCGGATATAGCAGCGCTGCAGCGCTGCAATCCGGCAATGACCAGCCTTCGCACATCGAACCCTACTGGTCGCCCGACGGGCGAAAAATCGCTTTCTCATCCTCCAAAAGCGGTAATTTTGAGATCTATGCGATCGACCTGGTCACCAATGAAATCAGAAATCTGAGCAAACATCCCGCCGATGATTACTATCCATCCTGGTCGCCCGACGGTACCCGGGAAGCCTACAACTCCGAACGGGTGGGTGAAAATGATATCGACCGGTTCTACCTGCGTTACGGCGGATCCAAATCCACGCAATTACCCATAAACTCGGCACGGGACGGCGACCTGGCATCCTGGTCGCCCGACGGCAATCGATTGGCCTACCACTCCAATGAGAAGCAGAGTTTCGAGATCTATACACGCCACTACAGCGGTAAGCGGAAGAAACGGCTGACCCACAATGACGCCAATGACGTATACCCGTTCTTTTCACCGGACGGTGACAAAATCGTGTTTCTCTCCGACCGCGACGGAAACATGGAGATCTATACCATGAATACCGACGGCAGCAACCAGACCCGCCTGACCTACTCGCCGGAATCCTATGAGATCGACCCCACCTGGTCGCCCAATGGCAGCAAGATCGCATTCACGTCCGACCGGATGGGTAATTTTGAACTGTACATTATGAATGCCGACGGCACCGAACAAAAACGCCTGACCAGCAACCCCCATTTTGATCTGGGTCCCATGTGGTCGCCCGACGGCAGTAAGATCCTATTCTGTTCCAACCGGGCAGGCAATTTCGATATCTACTCCATCAACATCGACGGCACCGGTCTGACCCGGCTGACCAGCGATCCGGCAAAAGATTTTTATGCATCCTGGTCGCCCGACGGACGAAAGATTGTATTTACATCCGACCGGGAGGGGTTTTACAACATCTA
>JAWVYR010000221.1:0-4654 GCA_033722635.1 Balneolaceae bacterium
ACCGCCACTACTGTGATGGGAGTGCAGCCCCCCGGAGAGCTGGTCGGCGGTGCGATCTGTGCCGGACTGAAGGTGACGGTGGATGCGTTGGTTGGAAAAGCTGCCCAACTGTCGCAAATACCCCTCGAACTGCCGCCCAGCATTATCGGACGCAACACGATGGAGGCGATGCAATCGGGGTTGGTCATGGGTCATATCTGTATGGTGGAGGGGATTATTGAGGAGATGAAAAAGGAACTGGGGGAGCTGAAGGTGGTGGCTACAGGCGGGCTGTCGGAATTGATCGGAGACTATACCGACTGTTTCGATCATATCGAGCCGATGCTTACCCTGAATGGACTGCGGATCATCGCTCGCAGAATCGACTGAGCGGTATTGGTATTCAATATGTCCTGTTGGATCACTGCCGGGGATCTGGTGAGCAGGAGTATCATTCACATCCGCAACGTGCCCCTCGATTGTTATGGGAACGACGATTGTTATAAACTGTTATACAACTGCTGCAGAATTCGTTGAAGCTTTTACGCGACGTTCGAAGTGCTTCTTCGTTGAAAAGATGTTTTTATATGCCCAATTAAATAGTAGATTTAAACCGGTAACGAGTTGAATCCTAATATTTCCAACCATCCTTGTTATGAGTGAAATTCGCACAGGCCGAAAGATAAAAATTGAAGAACGGGTTCGATTGATCGTTGAATCGGATCAAACCCTTGAGGAAAAACTCCAGCAGATCTGCGAACAACTGGCGGAGGAGTTTGAGGTGTTCGACTGGGTCGGGTTTTACCTGGTAGATGCGGATGCCGACCGCGAGCTGGTACTGGGACCCTATGTGGGTGAATCGACCGAGCATACCCGCATCCCGTTTGGCAAGGGGATCTGCGGTCAGGCTGCGGATACCCGTGAAACATTTGTGGTGCAGGATGTGAGTGAAGAGGATAACTACCTGGCCTGCAGCCCGGCTGTGAAAGCTGAGATTGTAGTTCCGATCATGAAAGACAACGAGGTGGTGGGAGAGCTCGACATCGATTCTCATACCAAAAATTCCATTACGGAGGACCACCGAAAGCTGCTCGAGGAGATCGGCAATATTGTAGCTTCATTGTTTTGAACCCAGGCAGATAAGATCCAGCGATGGCATTTAAACTCAACCATGAGAAAGCAACCGATGTGTTGATCTGGTGGGTGGAAGCCGCCGACGGCAGCATCGACTACCGTGAGAGAGAGGCGGTCAAACGGGTGCTGGAGGATATGGATTACAGCCTCGAGACCTTCTACCAGGAGACGATCATGCATATCGGCGGGCTCAGTACCGAAAATGTGAAAGAGCTTGCCAAAAAGGCGATCCAGTACGGCAGTGATAACTTCTCCGAAAGCCGAAAAAAGCTGACCCTGATGCTCTTGGAAACGATCGCCAACAGTACCGGTGAAGTCACCCCGGAGCAGCGGGAGAAGCTGGATCACATCGAAAAGGAATTCGGGATGGATTAGTCATCGTAGGGATTCGACGCATCATTCATTACCCATATCCATAACTTGAGCTGCTGTCGGAACGGCCTTGGTGGCACCTGCCTTGATTAAGCTTCCCTGATTGTTAAAACACTATCGTACTTTACAGACCAGCCCGTTGTGCGCCTTGATATAACCCGCACGCAGGATATCGAAGCCATGTTCGTAGGCGTATAAACCCATCTGATGAACATCCATCAGCTCCCGGTAGGTGTAGTTCATATAGTCGCTCATGATGGTGTAGTAGGCTCTGCTGCGAAGCTGGTTGCGGGGGGTGGTGAGGATCGCGTACCCGCCGGGCTTCAGGAAACGCCGGTGAAACTCAAACGCCTCATGCTTGTAGTCATCGGGGAAGTGTTCGATCAGGCCGATGCTGACCACGATATCGAACTCCTTGCCGTATTTCAGGTTCCGGATATCATCGACCACATAGTCGATATTGAAATCCTCTTTATAGTAGACCTTGTGGTTGCCGGTTGCCGGGTTGTTCCCCAGGAACGGGTACCGGGAGGGGAAGTTGCCGAAACGGTCGGTTTTACAGAATTCGTCGTAATCCACCAGCACGGCATGGCCTCCCGGGTATTGCGCCGAAAGCTGCATCGCCTCGTAGCCATCGGCAGCTCCCAGAAACAGGATATCCGGCTTGTCGACATCCAGCCCCTCGAAGAGGGCCCGTTTGCCGCGGGGATCCCAGATCGCATCCTCTACCCGGTGCACCTTGTTCCAGATCAGCAGGTGGACCAGTTCCTCCAGCGCCTCGCCGGCTCCGCTGATATTAAATCGAAGCAGCGATCGCCACAGCTCAGAACGGGTCTCTTTCTTTTCTTCGGGCACATCCTTGATAAACAGCTGGTGAAACGACCGGTTGAAATATTCCCAGCTTTTTTTCACCGGCATCTGCTCGTCGTGTTCTTTCTCCCATTGCTTTTTGCCTTCTGCCCACCTGTCCACTTTATAGGGACGGTTGATTTCGTCCCAGGTGAGCGATGACCAGTCGGTGTAGCTTACATCCTTGAACAGGTCGGGGGGCTGATCGCGCAGGTCGCGCACGTGGGTGGGCAATCGTTCGAAATAACCCACTTCATGTTTTTGTTCCCTGGAGTCGACGGCTGTTTTATCCATAATAAACTGACTTTAGCTCTTTTCTACATAATAAACAATGGCTTGCAGAAATTCACTTGGCCTGTATCAACAGGCAGTGAAAAAACCGGTTAGCAAATAACGGATTAAAGCCAGTTCAACACATCGTATTTGGGCGTCTCCACCTCAACGTAGCTCTCGAATATCTCGCTCAGGCTGGAATCTTTCTGCAGCTCCTTCCGGGTATCGGAATCCAGGTAGGCGATGATCGTTCCGTGATGCAGAATGGCGATGTCGTCACAGAGATTCTCCACGATCTCCAGAATATGGCTGGTGATGATGATCGTGACGCCGTTGTTTTGCAAGTGGCGAAGGATCGTTTTCATCCGTCCGATGGAGATCACGTCGATGCTTTCGAAGGGTTCATCCAGGAAAAGAATTTTCGGCTCCGAGATGATAGCCGCTATAAAGGAAAGCTTTTTGCGGCTTCCCGAAGAGAGTTTATTGATCTTGGTATGTTCAAATTCGGTGAGTCCGAGATATTCAAGCAGCGAGCAGATTTTGTCATGCCGCCCCTCCTCCTTGATCTCATACATCTCACAGACATACTGCAGGAAGTCGTAGCTGGTGAAATGTTCAAAAAGCAGTGGAGGCTGCAATACCGAAGCGATATCCTTTTTGATGGTAGCCTCATTTTTTTCATTCATCTCAAGGCCGTTCACCACGATAGAGCCGTCGTCCCATCCGAGGATCCCGGTCAGGATCCCGATCAGGGTACTCTTGCCGGCCCCATTGGGTCCGATCAGTCCGAATATATTGCCGGAGGGAACCTCCAGTGAGAGACTCTTCAGCACCGCTTTGGATTCGTATGATTTCTTAAGTCCGTCGATCGCTATTGCTTGTTTCATAGATGGTTCAATCGGTTTTTATTCTACAGTTCCGTACCATAATTCAGGCAGTATCTTCCGGTCAAACGCTTTGACCAGTACATTCATGTTGAGCCACAGATAGACCACGATAGCGAGAATCAATCCCGACATCACCCACAGCCGGTAGATCTGAAGATCCCCCACGGGCGCAAACACCGCATATCCCAGTCCGAACATCAGAAAGGTCATGATGAAGGTGACTTTCTGCGGAACGATGGGATGTTTGAAGCTGAAGGAGCTGTAGCTTGCTTTTTGATAGTAGTAAAAAGAGGTCCACAGGAAGACCAGCATGAAGCAGAGAAAGTAGAACGTATTGGATATATAGATGTCGAATACCGGTCCCAGCTCGGGCAGGAATATGATCTCGCCGATGGTGATCAGGTAAAAGATAAATAGCGGTACCGTGATGATCCCCAGGAATCGTTCCTTCAGCTGCTTCTCAAAAGAGGTGGGAAACTGGCGGTGTACCAGGAATTCAGAGTGCTCATAGCCGTACATGTTGGCCATCCCCATCGCCAGTAGGGCAACCGGTATCGCCGCCAGCATGGTAGGGATCAGGATGGCAGCAAAAAAGTTGTTTTGAAGGCGCAGCAGCAGCGGGATATAGACCATCGGGATCAGCACGACGGTCAACAGAAATAATCGGTTGTAGGGATGGATCAGCACATAAAAATAGAACTTGCCCGCATTGTTGCCGAGCCACCGTTTCAGAAACGGCCATAACCGGTTCTTGCTTTCACCGGTCTCTTTTCTGACGGGAGCGTGCAGCCCCTCTTTGGTTTTGAAATAGTGGTCTCGGAAAATTAAAAATATCAGTGCGGCACAAAAAGAATAGGCCACCGTACCGGTCAGGAGGTCGTATTCATGGACCGCGGAGGTGACCAGCAGCCCGCCCGGCGCATAGGACAGCACCGTCATGACCGTTTCAAAATCAGGCAGGTAGTTCTCCAGAAACCATCCGGGATTGCGCAGGATCAGGGCGATCGCCTGAAAGGTACCCACCAGCAGGAAGACGAGGCTGAAAACGATGATCTTGAATCGCTTCTCGATGATGCGGAGAAATCGGTGCTTGAAGGAATAGATGATTGCATAGTTCAGCAGCACGGCCGCCAGCACCACGGGAATATACCAAAGATGTC
>JAWVYR010000222.1:0-4631 GCA_033722635.1 Balneolaceae bacterium
AGCGAATGCCCCCCTTGGAAGGGCCTAGTACGTTGTCGTGTATCACCCGGTATCCCTCGAATACCTGAATCTCCCCGGAGTCCATCACAATCGGTATCGAGACGATCACCTGTTTTACGGGACTTGCGAGGTATTGAAACATGCCCTCATCCAGCTCGAGCAGGTCCGCGGCAAAACGGAACCGCTCCATCATCGATTCAAATGGCGATTCTTCATCCAGTTTGGGACCGGGCTCTTTATAGTAACCGGTTGTGTACATGTTTTTTTGGTAAGGCATACAAGCTGTTTCCTGTCAGATGATATTTGAAATGGAGTTATTACCTATAAGCTGTTTTGATAACGTCAGTTTTCAATCTTATTCAGAGACCCCAAAAGGTATTAAAAATTTTTTATTTACCTAAGCTGTACAAACATTCCAACAAACAATCTTGATCAACCATATTTGACGGTACCGAAAGATATTGAAATATATTTGATAACGATAGATATAATGAGGAAGTGGGCGGTTTATTTTCAGGATAGGATGCATACCAACGACGTGTCAGCGATAGGATTGGTCAGGACAACCAGGTCCATCAAAACTTCGATTTCAGCGAGCTTTCCGGTTATGCAACATCCCACTTAAATGCATTTTAAAAGCTTCTGAGAGGGATTGTATTGCATTTTTCCATAATATGCTGTTGATTCTACCATCTAAATCTACGTTATTATTTAAACGTACTCGGTACCCCGCTATGAATAGTGTATTCTCAATGATACTGAATCATCGATAGCAGATGGCTATGGACGCGAATGTTCTGGTGTTAAATCAAGATTATCAGCCACTGAGCGTGTGCTCGGTGCAGCGATCGGTGAAATTGCTCTTCATGGACAAGGCGGAGTTGCTGCACGATTATCCCGACCGTACCATCAGCACTGTGACCGAAGAGTACTCGTATCCCTCGGTGATCCGGTTGCGGCGATATATCAATATACCCTATACCCGGATCGTCCTCTCCCGTCGAAACATCATGAAACGGGATGGAAACCGGTGCCAGTACTGCGGTTCCAGCCGCAACCTCACCATCGACCACGTGGTTCCGCGCAGCAGGGGGGGTAACGACAGCTGGGAAAATCTTGTCACCGCCTGCGATACCTGCAATGTACAGAAAGGAAACCGGACGCCGCGTGAAGCGAAGATGCCGTTAAAACGCAAACCGTTCCGCCCGGTCCACATCACCTTTTTCCGTTCATTGCTGGGCGGGGTGCAGGAGGACTGGAAACCCTACCTCTATATGTAACGGGCCGGTATAACATTAGCGGTTCATCAGCGTTAATGTGCCTCACGATGCCGGTACAGGGGCGGATTCAATCATTGCTGTAAAAACCTTATCTTTGGCCGTCATCTGAATTTCAAATCAACAATGATCCATGAGTTCCAAAGGACGGGTATTGGTAGCGATGAGTGGAGGAGTGGACTCCTCGGTCACCGCTGTGATGCTCAAAGAACAGGGATATGACGTGGTCGGTATCACCATGAAGACCTGGGATTATTCCCGGGTAGGGGGGAAGACCGACAAGGAAACCGGGTGTTGTACGCTCGAGTCGATGAACGACGCACGTCAAATCGCTGTGAAACATGGATTCAAACACTTTATCGTTGATATCCGCGATGAGTTCGGCGACTGGGTGATCGACCGGTTTATCGAAGATTATATGGGCGGGCGGACGCCCAACCCCTGTGTGCTCTGCAACACCCATATCAAGTGGGCGGCCCTGCTTCGGAGAGCCGACAATCTGGGATGCGATTATATCGCCACCGGCCACTATGCCAACGTCAGGGAGGAAAACGGGCGTTATGTGATCTCCCGCGGATTGGACCCCCGCAAAGACCAGTCCTATGCGCTTTGGGGAGTGGCACAAAAACATCTGGCCCGCACGATTTTTCCACTGGGAAGGTACCGAAAAAGCGAGATACGGGAACTTGCCGAGGAGTTCGGTCTGATGAAAGTGGCTGACAAACCCGACTCCTACGAAATTTGCTTCATTCCGGATGATGATTACCACCGGTTCCTGAGGGATAACGTGGACGATTTCGATCACAGGATCGGTAAGGGTAAATTCGTCAATCAGGAAGGAAAGGTGGTCGGCGAACACGACGGGTATCCTTTTTATACCATAGGGCAGCGGCGGGGCCTTGACCTGGCCCTCGGCAAGCCGGTCTATGTCACCGATATCGATCCGCAAACCAACACCATTACGGTGGGCGAGAAGAAAGATCTGCTTAGTACAACCTGCAGGGCGGGGGAAGTCAATCTGGTGAAGTACGACCGGATACCCGAAGATGAGATGGAAATCACTGGTGCGATACGCTACAACGACGATGGTGCAGTCGGATATCTGACACAACTAAGCGACGATGAAATAGAGGTGCGCTTCCCTGCCGGTCGTGAAGCGATAACCCCGGGGCAGGCGGTCGTATGTTATGAAGGCGATGACGTGGTAGCCGGAGGATGGATTAAAAAAGTGAATGTGGAGTCGGAATCGCTTAAACCGGCTTGACACAAACCGTGCTGCTTATTTTTCAGATAGCAAATCGCTTAATTTTTGAAACAGAATCCCCGCATTCGGTGTACAACAGACAAGCACTTGATCCTGCGGCCGCTCGATCGGTCGAATAAACAGTAAAAGTTGATGCCATGAAAATCCGTTTCATTCCACTTGTACTGCTCATCCTGATGCTCTCAGCTGTATCAGCATTGGGCCAGTTCCAGGGAAAAATTGTGTACGAATCCCGCGAAATCAATGAAGAGGGGTCCGGTGAACATCGTGACACATTCACCATGTATGTTACTCCCGATCGCATCCTGTTGGAAGGGAAAAACCGATATGAATTTATCGGATCCATAAAGACGGAGGGGCTGCTTATACGGCTCGATTTCAAGGATTTTGTATTTCTGACCGGCGACAGTGAAGCGATGAAAATTTCACAGTCGGATATCGATATGCTGGTGAAGATGTTTGGCGGCAGCAGTGACCGGTCGGATCAAGCCGAATCCGGTATTAAGCTGAAGGCCTCTGGAGAAACCCGGTCGATCCACGGATACAGCTGTGAAAAGTTTGTCATAACCGACGATGAGGATCCGGACGACTTTGTAGAGGTATGGATGACCCGGGATCTGAAAATCAACTGGGGAATGCTTGCCGAGCTCTGGGAAAAAAGCGGTACGCAGTTTGTCGGCGATGATCTTCCCATGGATCTGATTTTTATCGATGGATATCTGCCATTGAAAATCGAAGCTTACCAGAATGGACAGCTCCGCGAGGTGACCGAAACGAATGAGATCTCAGAAACTCCCATTTCTAAAGCGATGGTGCAGATTCCGTCCGGCGTAAAGATTCTGAGTTTCCAGGACTACCTCTTCCAGAAGATGGGCCAGTAAGGGGGATCTTCCAATCCGCCTTGAAAGAAACCTGTTAACGCTTCCCGCCGTAATGAAACGGCAGCAGATCGGCGACCCTGTTGGCTGCCCACTCGCCGCCTAGCTGAATCGATTTCGGTTCAAGGAGGTTGCCCCAGGGATCGACAAAGAAAACGTTGTCGTTCCTGACCGGCGCCAGAAACGATACCTTGTAGGATTGATTCGAGCTGTAAAAGGAGGCGTTTTGACTGTACTTGCTGTATTTGATCTGTACCTCCTTGGGAAGCGTGAATCCCTTCAGCAGCTTTTTCAACTCGCGCGGCAGATCTTTTTTCACCGCCAGCTCGAACTCCTTCTCTGCATCCGATATCTCGTTGATCAACCCTTCATTGAACTCATACCCGGCGTAGTTGGATCGTGCCTCGTACAGGGTAGCAAGAAAATGCTTCAGGGAGCCTTCATAGGTTTTTTTGCGGTTTCTCTCCCAGCTTTTCCGCAACCGTCTTTCGGTTGTACGCATCAATTCAAATTTCGGATAGATCACCATCGTACCGATATCCAGGCTGCTGTTCCATTCAAACTGCTCCAATTCGATATAGATGCGGTATCCCAGTGCCCTGTTATCCACGATCAGCGGGTTGGGCGCCCGGGCGATAAGCAGGTTATCGTCGGTCAGTTCGAATTCCAGCTGTTCCGGGTTCAGTATTTTACACTCTCTGGCGTTGGAGGTGTGTCCCAGGAATATCTCGGTAAATCGTTCTTTTAGATGGATCCAGCGTGCGGGCCTTTCCGACTTGATGGTCATCTCTTCCAGTGAACTGCTTCTTGGACGGAGGCTGGCATCGATGTGAAGTGTATCGTCAGATTGCGTGATTACCAGTTTTTTAATCACGGGTTCGTATCCCACGTAACTGAAGGCCAACTCAAACACCCCTTGGGTTATATTCCGGATGAAGTATCGGCCATCTGCATCCGTTGAACTCCCCAGCGTGGTACCGGCGAGATACACATTGGCTCCTTTCAACGGTTGGCCGGAGCGATGGTCGGTTACAGCACCTGTGACGGCATATTTTTGGTTCTGTGACAGGGCAGGCATGGCAGAGATGAAAAGGATCGCAATACTCAGTACTGTAATACCCGATCTACCTGAAAACAAACTCATAAAACGTGTTTTCGCTGTTGAATGGATTATCTGGTTATTGCTGTTTTTCCTGAACGGTTGGATCCACG
>JAWVYR010000223.1:0-4631 GCA_033722635.1 Balneolaceae bacterium
AAATTGAACTTATATGAAGAAAATTTGAAGAGCGGGAAACCCGGGCTATTTAGAATGGATCTAATGTTGGGATGAAAGTGAGAAGTAAAATCCGTCTACTTCCGACAACTGTCGGGATTCGGAGGGCAGGCGTGAGTTCCGCCGGTAGGCGGACGGGTGTGATATGGGCATAGCGCTCAGCGCATAGCACTATGCTTTATAGAATAAGAGAATTCAATATAGGTGAGTGGATTGGGATATGCTGAATTCTCACTCTTGACTCAATCCGGGTCCGCCGCCGGCAGATCAAACCGGAACACCGTTCCCCGGCCGGTCTCGCTTTCCACTTCGATCTCGGTGCCGTGGGCTTCCAGGATGCTCCTCACTACCGATAAACCTAGGCCGATGCCACCCTTGTCGCGCGAACGAGCCTTGTCGGTACGGTAAAAACGGTCGAACAGCCGGTCGAGGTGCTCTTCGGAAATGCCGATGCCGCTGTCCCGAACCTCCACCTTTACGCGATTGCCTTCGTTATTATAGGTGAGCCGTACTTCTCCCTCGTTGGTGTACTTGATCGCATTGGAGACCAGGTTGTCGACCACCTGCTCGATCTTGCCCGGGTCGGCCTTCACGCGGCAGGCGTGGGTATCCACGTGCAGATCGATCCCTTTCTCCTCAGCTTGCTCCTGATACCAGTCAAGGAGATGCCGGCTGATTTCGGAGAGGTCGAAATTTTTTTCCTCGATCAGGTATTCACCGGAGTCGAACCGCTGAAGGGTCATCAAATCCTGGAACAGGCGGCTCAGCCGCTCGGTCTGTTTGCGGGCCGAAGCCAGGTATTTGTGACGCTTTTCTTCGGAAATCTCCTCCATTTCAAGCATCTCAAGCGCACCGGATATCGTGTGAAGGGGATTCCGGATCTCATGGGTGATGTCGGCGAAAAACTGTCGCTGCTTCTCGGCGTACCGCTTGATCTGCTCGGTGTCGGCCCGCAGCTTCGAGGCCATACGGTTGAGCGAGTCGGACAGGGCCCCGAACTCGTCGCTCCGCTTCAGGTCGATCTGCTGCTCTACATCCCCCTCGGCAATTTTCCGGGCGGCATTCTTAATCTGGGTAATGGGACGTGTCAGGTAGCGGGCAATCCAGATACTGACCAGGATTACCAGTCCGATCGAGATAAACATGCCGTAGTAGATAATCCAGCGGATCGTTTTGATCGGTTCAAAGATCCGGTCCTTGAACTGGCTTACCCGAATGATACGGGCGTTGTTGCGGCTGTCGGGAAGCCAAAAATAGCTGATAAGACGTTCCGACTCCGGGCGGTTGATCATCCAGGGTTCCGCCATGGAGCCTGACAAACGGGCCATGATGCTGTCCGGCAACGACCTATCGATCATTTCAGCGAGAGAGTCGGGGTAAACGGCTATCGAACGGCCGGTGGAATCATAAAGGGCCAACCTGTACTCCGAGGTTCGGGCTACCTGTTCGAACCGGGTAGAAAATGCGTCATCAGAGGAAAGGTTGCTGATGGCAACCGCCAGGTGGCGGGTGTCGCCGGCCATCTCTTCCACCCCTTCCTCCAGCAGGTAATCACGGATAAACAGTATGGAATAGCTGCTGATGGCGGTGATGCCGAAGATCAGCAGCAGGATGAAGGTCCAGGCCAGTTTCGAGCGGATATTCATACCTTCACCAGATCCCGGTTCAGCCCGTACCCGATACCGCGATAGGTCTTGATCAGTTCGCCCGCATCACCCATCTTCAGCCGCAGGTTTTTAACATGGACGTCCACGGTCCGGTCGAACACATATTTGTTGTCATCGGTGATGTGCCGCAGTATCTCCTGCCGCGTGAAGACCCGCTTGGGATTCTTGAATAGAAGCTCAACCAGGGTGTACTCGGTGGAGGTCAGGTCCACCCGCTCATCCTCCACGTAGAGTTCCCGGGCTTCGGTGTCGAGATAAGCCGGCCCGTACTGCAGCCAGTTCGACTTTTCCGGCTTCTGCCGGCGCAGCAGCGAATTGACATGGGCTTTCACCAGCTTAAGGCTGGCCGGTTTGGAGATATAGTCGTCGGCTCCGAGTTCGAGCCCCTCGATCTCATCCACCTCCTCATCCCTGGCGGTCAGAAAGATCACCGGGATATCGTGCAGCACCGGGTGATTTCGGATTCTCCGGCAGATCTCCTTCCCGTCGATGTTGGGCACCATGATATCCAGTATGGCGAGATGAATATCGCCCGCCTGCTCATTCAGGTATTCTACCGCCTTGTCGCCCTCATACGCCACCAACACCTCGAAACCATCCATCTCAAGGTAGTTGGCCAACATATCGGCCGATTCCTTTTCATCTTCCACCAGCATTATGGTATGTTTCGGTTTCATCCTTGGTGCGGGGGGTTGCAAACGGTGTCAGCTCGCCGCCCCGGGAAATTTATTCGGTTGAAATTTGTAAAAGATAGAAAACACTCCATTTTAAATCGAATTCGGGCTCAATCTGCATAATTGTAATTGGCTGACGAAAAACAGATTTTAAAGAGCTGAAATCAGGTAGTTAACGGAAAATATGGATTTGCATTATTATCTCTATTTGTGGTTGACTAACTTTCACGCAATATAGAGCATTAGATCCCGTATTATGTCATTTGAGAAAAAGGTCGTGTGGATCACCGGTGCCTCCTCAGGTATTGGAGAGGCATTGGCATATGCGCTGTATCGAAGAGGAGCCCATCTCATCCTATCATCCCGCCGCAGCGATGAACTGGAACAGGTTAAAAACAACTGTGGGGAGGGTGGCGCCGACATAAAAGTGCTACCGCTGGACCTTGCGGAAACCGAGACCCTGGAGGGCAAGGCGTCCGAAGTCCTGCAGCATTTCGGCAGGGTCGATTACCTTTTCAACAACGGGGGCATAAGCCAGCGGTCGCTGGCGATGGAAACCAAGATGGAGGTGATCCGGAAGATCATGGAGGTCAACTTTTTCGGCACGGTCGCACTGACCAAAACAGTGCTCCCCTCGATGATCGAGCGGCAGAGCGGCCAGATAATCGTTACCAGCAGTGTGATGGGCAAATTCGGCACCCAGCTGCGTTCGGCCTATGCCGCCTCCAAGCACGCCCTCCACGGTTGGTTTGATTCGCTGCGCCTGGAGATCGAGGATGACAATATCGGCATCACCATTGTCTGTCCCGGATATGTGAAGACCAAAGTGACCATCAACGCCCTGAAAGCGGACGGTTCGAAACATATGAAGATGGGTAAAGGCCAGGAAGAGGGGATGGAGCCTGAGGAGTTTGTCGAGGAACTGCTTCCCAAGGTGTTGAGAGGCGAGGAGGAGGTCTATATCGGCGGCAAGGAGATCTACGGAGTATACCTGAAGCGCTGGGCGCCGAAGTTGCTCAAACGGCTCCTGAAAACGACCGACACCACCTGATTGTGAAAACGTTGCTTTTCCAAAACCGCGCTGATGAAAGAACGACTCTATAACACCGCTCTGTTGCTCAGCGTCATAACCATCCTGTACAATATTGTGGAGGGAGGGATCTCGGTATTTTTCGGCATCCAGGACGAAACCCTGGCTCTCTTCGGGTTCGGGGCCGACAGCTTCGTGGAGGTGATGTCGGGCGTCGGCATCGCCCATATGATCCTCCGGATGAAACGATCCGGCACCGAGGTAGTTGCACGCGACCGGTTTGAATGGACCGCGCTGAAAGTGACCGGCACCGCCTTCTACCTGCTGACGGCCGGGCTGATAATCGGTGCGGTACTCACCGTAATTGAGGGCCGTTCTCCCGATACCACGCTGGTCGGCGTGATCATATCCCTCATATCCATCATCACCATGTATTTTCTGATGCATTATAAACTGAAGGTAGGACATCAGCTTGATTCCAGGGCGGTGATCGCCGATGCCAACTGCACCCGCGCCTGTTTTTACCTCTCCTTCATCCTGCTGGCCTCCAGCGGCCTGTATGAGCTCTTCCATATCCTCTATATCGATACGGCCGGAGCCCTCGGCATCGCCTGGTACGCGTTTCGGGAGGGAAGGGAGGCGTGGGAGGATGCAGGGGAGGACACTGAAAAGGAGTTGGAATAACCGTTCAGTTCGATTTAAATCTGAACAGCCGTTGAACGACTGAAGGTACGTTTTGCCCGTCCCGGGTTGCGGGTTCAAAGGATGCCGAATAGAGTACTCTCATAAGGGAATCCCCGCATCCGCCGTTGCTCCTGACTATTTTAAAATTGCCGGTCTGGCCTTTCTGGTCGACCACAAATTCCAACAGAACGAATGCTTCAGCTACCGCCGGGTCATCGCACATCATGGGAAGGGAGATCTCATCTTCGATGGCTTCATAACCGGATTCCGGCCGGGGCGGAGTATCCAGGTTGCCTGATTCGCCGGTTGTCAGATCTATCCATCCATAGTTATGGTTCTTCACCAGCGGATGCTCTGCTAGAGTGGCGGAACCGGTGGAACAGCTCCCGGTGAGCATGCAAGTAACGACCAATACAAAGGATATCGTCCAGCGGCTATCAAACGAAAATTTCATTGGAAGACAAATGATCGGGTTTCACCCGAGATTCTTTCGCTTGTTCAGGTAGGCCAGCAGGGCCCGGTCAAAATCACCCTGGGTGTCCAGTTCTTCAAAGTCGA
>JAWVYR010000224.1:0-4609 GCA_033722635.1 Balneolaceae bacterium
CCGTACTGGAATCCTGTTTCAGCCCGGAAAGGCCGGAGGGTTCCTGCGACCGGGCCGGCAGCCCGATGGCGAGCATAAGAACGGTAGTTAAGATTGCTGCAGATCGCATCCAATGCGGTTGTTTAAGAGGTATCGGACTGCGGCTTCGAACCGAGCTCCTCGATCCGCTGTCGCAGGTGTGTGCCCTCCTTTCGCTCGAGCAGATTGTAATAATGCAGGCCGAGGGATGCGTAGGGCAGTACGTAGAATATATAGCTGACCAGAATCATTAGCCCGTAGATGATCGAAATGCTCATCCCGATCGATCCCGGATCCGTTTCCACACCTGACAGGCTGACAAACATGAAAATGATGCCGATCGGGATGGTCAATGCATAGGAGATAAAACTGACCAGCAGATTCATGACGATGATGATACCGAAGGTAAACCACCAATGGCCTTCGGTCAGATTCCAGGATCGGGAGAATGAATCGGTAAATCCCCTCCGCTCATGGATATAGGCTGCCGGCAGTATCGACAGTTTTACATAGATGAAGATTCCGGGAAGAATGAAAAAGAGGGCGCCGAGAACGGTGGCAAAACCGGCGCTGATGATCAGCAGGGCTACCATCCACAGGTCCTGTTTCATTCGGTTCCACAGCTCTGCGATCTCCACATTTCCGTGGCCACGTTCCACTGTGAGGGCCATATGGTTGTAGATGATTACGCACAGGGCGGTGATCGCCACCAGTGAAATGATCAGTGTCATCGATAGGGTCCCGAACATGCTGGAAATTCCGGAGTCGATTTCCTGGGCATAGAGCTCGGGATCCTGCCCTTCGACGGGCATGAAATCGAAGATCGTTTGAAAGTAGAGATACATGAAAAATGAGAGCAGGATCAAGAGGGGGATGACAAAGTAGAGCAGCGCCTTGCCGAGCACCTTTATGTTAAGGCGTATATAGGTAAAAGTATCGGTGATGATGCTGCTGAAATCGCGGGCCTTCAGCAGCTGGAAGCCGTCGTCGTAGTTGTTATTCATGGGTTCTTTTGTTCTTGGTATATAATGGCAATGCTACAAAATAATAGAGTATGAAGGCCAGAGAACCTAAAATAATTGCAAGGCTGGCGGCCAACGGCATCCCGGTGAGACGTGTGACATATCCTTCGAGAAAGCCCGCAAGGATGAAGATCGGTACCAGACCGATCACCATCTTGGCTCCCTTCCTGACTCCCATCTTGAACGACTCCCGCCGGGAATAGGTCCCCGGAAAGAGCATGCTGTTACCCATCACTATTCCCGCCCCGCCGGCGATCACGATTGCCGAAAGCTCAAGGGTACCGTGAATGAACACCACTTTCAATGCTTCACCCAGCAGGCTGTGTTCGAAGAAAAGATGAAAGAATGCGCCGATCATGATTCCGTTGCGCAGTAGTATCGCTCCAGTGCCGAAAGAGGTCAACAGTCCAAATACAAATGCAAAAAACGACACCCGAACGTTGTTGAAGGTGATACCCAGAAACATATCCAGGGATCGGCTCTGTTTATATACCGCCATCGGATCGTTCTGCTCGATGTTATGGAGGGTCATGTTGACGTATTGGTCGCCGAGAATGAGCCGGGTGAAGGTCGAATCGTTGGCAGCGGAGATCACTCCGATACCTATAGCGATCAGGAAAACGATGAAGGAATAGAGCAGTTCTTTTTGATGATCGGCGAACAGCAGGGGCAGCTCCTCCATCCAGAAAGTGAGGATGCGTGATTTTTCCTCTTTGCGGTTCCTGTACAGTGTTTCGTGCACCTGCTGGGTGAGTTTATTCAGGTACTGGGTGGTTTGGCTGTCCGGATAAAAGGTCTGTGCGTAGGAGAGATCGTTGGTCAGTTCAATATAGTAATCGGCCAGTTTGTCCGGATCCGCTTTCTTTTTCTTTTGGATCAGCTCCTCGAACTCTTTCCACTTGGATGCGTTATTTCGGAGAAAAGTGACTTCCCTCATGAAAGAGGCTGTATAACCGGATTATAGATTTTTAACCGTATATCGGGATTCCGTCCCAACTTTTTTGAATAATATTTCCCATTTTAATGCAAATTTAGCAGATAAGAAAGCGGTAAAAATAAGCAGCAACGTGAACCGAGACCGGATCGATATCGAAACTTCGCAGCATGTGGCGATTAGCTATAAGATCGCCGGTGTGGGGGAGCGTATTTTTGCCACGATTCTGGATTTCTTCTTTTTGGGGATTTATGTGACCGTCATGTTACTGGTGATCAGCGAATGGCTCGGATTCGATAATTTTCCCGCTGTCTTTTTCATGATCATCCTTCCCGTCTCCCTTTATCACCTGGTTATGGAAGCGGCCTGGGACGGCCAGTCGCTCGGCAAGTATCTATTGAGGATCAAGGTGATCAAACTCGACGGATCACAGGCGGGCATCGGCAACTTTCTGGTGCGGTGGCTGTTTCGGCCGCTGGAGATCTCCGCCACCGGGGGGATCATGGCGATCTTGGCCATCCTGTTCAACGGCAAGGGGCAGCGGATCGGCGATATAGCGGCCGGCACCTGTGTGATCAAGATAAAAGGGCGGGTGGATCTGAGCGACACGGTGCTGACCGATCTGGATGATAGTTATGAGCCGGTTTTTACCCAGGCCGGTGAGCTAACCGACCGTGACATGAATATCATTCGCGACCTGCTGAGCAGGGACAAGCGGGCGTATAAAAACAGCACCCTGTTTGCGATGCAGCTCAAAGCCAAGAATCTGATCGAGGAGAGGATGGGGATTTCCTCCGCAGACATGGCCCCCCGGGAATTTCTGGAGACGGTGCTGAAGGATTACAATCACCTGCACCGTTGAACAGGCTGGGACGTTCAGAAACAGAATGACGGTCCCCCTTAATCACCGTACCGGTGCTCTTCCCCCGGGACGGTGAGCGTTCCACGGCAGCAACCCGACAGTGTCCGGGACAGGCAGTGGAACGAGGATGGTGGTGGCATAAGTCTAAAGATTTGCGCCAGTTTTAAGCCAGTTCGAAGTGGTCTGCCGAGTTACGGATGATCTAAACTAGTCCCCTCTCCAGAGGGGTGGATTTGCAGCGCAAGCTGCAAATTCGGGGTGTGTTAGTTTTAGATCTCGTCCCGATGCTCTGCTCCGGAACGTCGAGATTCCGGATCAGCCTACCAGCCACCAGACGATCTTGTCCAGAAAGACGAAGATCCAGACCAGCGGCAAATAGCCGAAGGAGGCAAACATCAGTTTCCTGGCCGATGGCTTGTCACGCTCAAACGCGAACCTTACGCCATAATACAGGAATACCAGTCCGCATAGCATGCCGCCGACCAGGAATATGACACCGCTGAGCCCGACTGCGTAGAGCGCCCAGGTGGTGGGTAGAAGGGCCAGCAGGCAAACCATGATCCAGCTGACGGCCTTGGCGCCGGCGGGATCGTTTTTAGGAAGCATCTTGAACCCGGCATTGCGGTAGTCGTCCTTGCAGACCCAGGCGATCGCCATCACATGGGGTACCTGCCAGAAAAATACAATACCGAAAAGCATCCACATGCCGGGATCGGAGAGGTTGCCCGTAACCGCAGCCCACCCTCCGACGGGAGGCAGGGCCCCGGGAATCGCTCCCACAAAAACGTTGGCTGCCGTGATCTTCTTCAGCGGGGTGTAGGCGCCCAGGTAGAGCACGGTGGTGGCCAGCGAGACCATCCCCGCCACAAAGTTGACCATCAGCAGCAGGTAAAACAAGCCTGCTGCTATCAGGAGGTAGGAAAAGAGGGCGCTTTGCCCAGGCGAAATTTTGCTGGAGGGGAGGGGGCGCTTCCGCGTCCGTTTCATCTTCTCGTCAAAACGCCATTCCAGGAACTGGTTGTTGGCCGCTGTTCCGGAGGCGATCAGCCAGGTGCCGAGGGCCGCATGAAACATCAGCAGGTAGTCGATCTCCATCCCCGAGGCCAGCAGAAATCCGACAAGCATGCTCAACAGCACCGTGAAGGTGATGCCCGGCTTGGTAAGCTCGAAATATGCTGCAAGCTTACCCGCATCGAAAAGCTTTGAAAGGGTGAATTCAGTGGTTAACTTCATGCGGCGATAATAACTCCGAAATTACAAGGCAGGAATTTAAAGATTTATTTTCAAAATTGTTACTTCGGATCATTCCTTCCAAAGCAATTAACATGAGGAGTAGAAACGGTCGTCGGCAGTGATCTGTTAGCCGAAGGATAATCTTCAGCCATGAAATTCAATAGCTATCAAAAAATCGCACTGACCACGGTTTTTGCCACCCTGTTCCTGATCTTTGTAGGCGGACTGGTGCGTGCTGCCGGCGCGGGGCTGGGCTGCCCCGACTGGCCCAAATGTTTCGGCCTGTGGATACCGCCGGTCAGCGCCGCCGAGCTGCCCGCCGGCTACGATCCCTCGCAGTTTAACGTCTTCAAGACCTGGCTGGAATATGTCAATCGGCTGATCGGGGTGGTTGTCGGAATGTTGATCACCGCCACTTTCGTACTCTCCTTCCGTTACCGGAAAAACGATCCGGCGGTCTTCTACAGTTCGTTGGCGGCTTTTTTGCTGGTGGTGTTCCAGGGATGGCTCGGCGGACAGGTGGTGATATCGGGTCTCAGC
>JAWVYR010000225.1:0-4591 GCA_033722635.1 Balneolaceae bacterium
ATCGGCCTGAGTGATCATATCCACAGCCATATCCATGGCTACAGTCGATTTGGTGATGGTCTCCCCGGTTTCGTCATCCCTGTAATAATGCACCGGTTTCTCGATCACTTTGTATTCGAAATCACGTAGCACCTCGCAAAATCGGGTGGTTTTGCTTCGGTAGCTGGAATCTTCCTTGGCTCTTCGCTCATCATAGGCCAGATACACATTCATCCGGTTGGGCTGTGCATCATTCCGGCAGGCAAATTTCCTCAATATATCATACCGGAGGCCGTACCCCCCGTTCATCGTCACATTGATCGCATCTACATAAACGCCGACCTTGGTCTCGATTCCCATAATCGCATCTGTAATATTTGCTTAATATTATCGGTAATAATTTCGGGCAACAGCGAGCAGTAGAACAATAATGTATGGCTGGCTCACGCTGCCTTTTGTGCTGAGTTCACTCCTCTTTCTCTCCCAGCAAACCTAATGAAATCAATAGCAGACTACCACATCCTAACAACAGCCCCTTTGCGATCCATTCCTCGGCGAACCACCCCACGGCGTACGGTTTCAGCAATAGGAGCCCCCCGGCGACAGCCAGCATCAGCAGTGCCCTGCCCAGCTGGTAGGGCACCGGATAGACCCGGTTGCTTTTCCAGTAGAGCAGAAACGCCATGGTCCCGTAGCTCATCAGAGTGGCCCAGGCGGATCCCATCATGCCCAGGAAGGGGATCATGATCAGATTAGCCACGATGGTGATACCCGCGCCGACCAAGGTGATTTTCGGCAGGATACCCGTCTTCTCGCTGATAAAGATGCCGGCCGAAAAATTCATATACCAGCCGTGAAACCAGTAGGCCCCCAGCAGCAGCGGCACGATGCCGAGCCCCATCCAGTATTCCTCGCCGATGATATAGGCGTCCAGCACCGGTATGCGGATCTGGACGATCTCCTCCACAAATAGCGCAACCGTCAAAAACAGCAGACCCGCTGCCACGTTGAAGTAGCGGAACACATCCCGGTATAGCAGTTTGGCATCGGGATCGTCGGAATGCCGAAGAAAAAAGGGCTGCCAGGCCATCCGAAACATCTGGATAAAAAGCAGCATGAAAACCGCCAATTTGTAGCAGGCGTTGTAAACCCCTACGATCGCTTCCGGGGTATACTGTATGCCGTAAAGTGCCGTCACAACCCGGTCGGATATATAGTGGTTCAGGAACAGGCGGTCCAACATCTCGTTAACCACATAGCCGAGGCCGGCCGGGACAAAGGGCATTCCGAATGAAAGCGCCCGCCGGAACAGTCCCTGGTCCCAACGCCCGCTGAACCTGCGTGCCGTGACAACCCATAGCACGGCGGTGGTCAGTCCCGATGCGGCAAGATTGGCCGCAAAAACCGCTTCGATGCCCCAGTTAAGTGCCAGAATCAAATAAAAGTTAAGAATCAGGTTGATCAGTACGTTCGCGGTTCGAAGGGCTGCAAAAAGCAGCGACTTGCGTACCAGCCGAAGCTCAGCGAACGGGATAATCGAAAGGGTATCAAACCAGAGAATCCCGAGCATCATAAGGTATATCGGCCGGTCGGCCGCATCCAGGCTCATCACCGGCATCAGGGCGGGAGCCAGCAGCCAGAGCAGCAAAACCAGCAGGCTGGCAAACCCGAGCAGGCCCAGCTGCAGCGTCTTGAAGACATCCCGGCTGGCTTCGCGGTCTTTAGCATACCGCAGATAGGCCGATTCCATGCCAAAGGTGAAGATCACGTTGAGAAAAGCGATACCGGCATATACCAGCCCCACGATCCCATACTGGGCCGGGCGGAATACATCGGTATGAAAGGGAACCAGCAGATAGTTGATGAACCGTGCCAGCACACTGCTGATGCCGTAGATGAGCGTATCGGATGCCAGTTCCCTGAGTTTCTTCAATGGTTGTCAGCTGTTTTTGTGAACCTGCCGGACCTGCCCGCAAAACAATCGGGGCCGCAATCGGTCGTACTATCCTTCTGTGCCGGGCGCAGGCCTACACCGATGCGGCCAGCCGCTCTATAGCGTATACTCCCAACACGTAACTGTGTTTCCCGAAACCGGTGATGATTCCATCCGAGACGGCGCCGGTCAGCGATTTTTGCCTGAACGACTCCCGCGCATGAATATTCGATATATGCACCTCCACGACCGGAAGCATTACCGGTTCCAGGGCGTCGCGGAGCGCGACCGAAGTATGGGTATAACCGCCGAAATTGGCAATCAGCCCCTCAAAGTCGTTCTCCTCCATCGATTGCACCGCATCGACCAGCTCCCCCTCGAGATTGCTCTGCAGGAAGACAAATTCGTGTTTAGGGAAGGCCTCGATCAACAGCTGCTCAATCTCCTCCAAGGTCACAGTACCATATTGTTCGGGATCCCGGCTGCCCAGCTTGTTCAGGTTCGGTCCGTTGAGTACAAGCAGTTTCATAGATCAACCTGTTCGCCGATTTTTGTTGCCAGCTCCTTCATGCGGTCGTCACTGACCTTCACGGTATGGCCCAGCGCCATCACTTGGTGGGTCTTGTAGAGAGGAACCAGGTGCACATGGGCATGCGGCACTTCCAGTCCCTGGATTATGACACCTGTACGAAGCGGATTCAGCGAATGGTCGATCGCACGGGCGATTTTTCTGGCAAATACCATGGTGCTCCTGTAAAGCTCGTCAGGAAGGTCAAAATAATAATCGATCTCTTTCTTGGGCACTACCAGTGTATGCCCCTCGGCGATCGGGTTGGCGTCGAGAAATGCGATATGGTTTTCATCCTCCGCAACCTTGTGTGATGGAATTTCCCCTTCTATGATTCTTGTAAATACTGTAGCCATGGCACGAGCCTTTGTTTTCGGTTGACTGTTCGAATTATAGGAGTATCGAAGGAGAATTACATACTAATTCACCGTTCGGTATTTCAACTTGCCGTCAATCTCAAAAGCCTCTATAACGCCATCCTCCCTGCCCCAGTCAAGATATCCCAACACTTCCGAAATAACCAGGAACAGGTCCCCTTTCATGATGGCAAAGGGAAATGCTTCAAGCGATAGCCGCAGCAGGCTTCGGGGCTGCTCATCCAGCATCTCACGGATTCTACCGTAACGCTCCTCCTGCTCCATGAGATGATGGCCGGCTTTCTGTGAAATATCCCGAATTTGCTTGCCGTGGCCGGGCAACACCAGGCCTGTCTGTTGTTTCATCCAACGTAGCGATTCGCGGTATTGCAGCAGACTTCTGTTTCGCTCGCCCGTATCGGGATCAAAGTTGATCAGTGCGTTAGTACTGATATGCTCCAGCAATACGTCGCCGCCGATGATCAATCCGGAATCCTCACGAAACACCAGATGACCCGCGGCGTGACCGGGTGCATGTTTCACCGCAAATGACAGCTGCCCAGTCTCAAGTTTATCGCCATCCTTTATCCAGGTCGGTTCCACCGGATCCTGGTACTGCGCCAGCCAGTCGAGCTGCTTGATCATCTGTTCGATATGATCCTGCGGCACCAGGTGTTTTTCGAAGAAATTTTTGAAATGCTCGCGGTCGTGATCGCCGGAAAAATTGGAGCGTTCTTTCCGGTGACCATATAATCCGGCGCCCGAAACTTCTGCTAGCTGAGCTGCAAGTCCGAAATGGTCGGGATGGCCGTGGGTCAACCAGATCTCCTCGATATCCTTCAGCCGGATCCCGTGCTCCCTGAAGGTGATCTCAAGGATCTCCCGGGCCTCCTCTTGTTTGGGGCCTGTATCGACCAGTACGATCTTCTCATCCTTGATCAGGTAACAGAACACATCCCCGACGGCGAAGGGGGTCGGGATCCTGATCGGAACGACGAGATCCTCAAGGTAACTTTCCGGATTTTCCTGGTTCATCGATAAAGCCTTAGTCTTTTTCGGTAAGAGAACAAAAGTAACAAATGGTACGGCCATTTGTTAACAGGGAAATGGAATCACCCATCCCGGGCAGGCGGAGCAATAAAATGGTCAACTTCGGTTTGAAATTGAACCGGTTAAAGCCGTATATTTGGGGTCTGTTTCTCTTTCGAATCAGAGCCGGTAGCTCAGCTGGCAGAGCAACGGCCTTTTAAGCCGTGGGTCGTGGGTTCGATCCCCACCCGGCTCACTTTTCAATCTACGCTTTAACTCTCTCAAGCCCCTGTTGGCGGATAGCCGCAGGGGCTTTTTTCTCGGATGGAATGACTGCTGATAACTTTAGCGTTATCCTAACTACTGCGACAGAATAAATTATTAGCTACCGCCAACTGATTTTTTATGGCTGAGAAAGGAGAAAAAAACCCCCAGGATTCTAAACAGGGCGATCAACCCTCGCCCAAAATGCGTCCCCCCGGCAGCGGCAACCGTTTCATCTTTTGGATTCTCATCGCAGCTTTGCTGGGATTTTGGCTTCTGAGCAGCCGTGGAGGTGGATTGTTCGGCGGCCCGCCCACCATCAGCTACAGCCAGTTCCGCTCTCAGCTTGAACAGGACAACATTGAACAGGTAACGATCCGGGGAGACCGGGTGCAGGGTACCCTGCGGGAACAGGCCATGCTTAAGGCTGCCGAAGAGGATACCACCCGCTACTCGGAGTTC
>JAWVYR010000226.1:0-4586 GCA_033722635.1 Balneolaceae bacterium
GACGCGGTGCTGGGTCCCAAACTAACCGATCTCTACGGCCTGAAGCGGATGGCCCGTGCCAACCTGTTCGAGGATGCGGTCAACCGAATCATCCAGATGCGGCTCTCCCATAAGCCGACCGCCAAAAAGATGGTCTACAAGGTACGCGAGAACTACGGCACCCTGCTGACCCATGGCAAGGAGAATCTGCCGGCCTGGCCGCGCCCCTGGCAGCTGGTCAAGGCCGACCCGATGAGCATACGCAAACTCGGCCCCACAAAGCGAAAAGGGGAATATATCATCGGGCTGGCCGAGGATATCCTTTCAGGGGAGCTGGACCTGGATCAACTTGAAGAAGCTCCTCCCTTGGAGTTTTATGAAACGATCAGGGATGTGCGTGGCATTGGGCCCACTTCAGCCCAGCAGCTGATGCTGTTCCGGGAGCAGACCGAAGCGGCTTTTCCGAGTCACCGGCAACAGGGCAAGGAAAAAGGACTGCGCCGCTGGATTATCAGGAGCTACGGTGGGGATCCGAATGAGACTTCCGAAGAGGAATTCCAACAGATGATCGCGAACTGGGACGGTTATCAAGCAGCTGCACTGGAATTTCTTTTTGTGAACTGGGTGTTGAGCGAAAAGAGGAAAGAAATGTCCGATTAAAATTCTATTATTCATCCACACCGTTAATCATAGTCTTTAAAAAAAGTTAACAAACAGTGACGGCCAAATATCCAATACCCATATATATATTCATTGGAGCCTTCATGTTGATAGGATCCCTGTATTCCGATGTGCAATCCCAGATCCCCGGCAGCGAGGCGGCGGGTCGGTGGGATCTCACCCTGCAAACCCCCGAAGGAGAGCGGGCCTCCTGGCTTGAGATAGAAAGGTCCGGTGTTTCTGCACTGGTGGGTAGATTTGTCGGTCCGGGGGGCAGTGCCCGCCCGGTCAGCAAAATAACATATTCGGGGCTGGATAACCTGTATCGTTTTGAAATTCCGCCACAATGGCAGCAGTCGAACGACTACCTGAAGGTGGAATTCTCCCTGGAAAACGACAAGCTGAAGGGATGGATGGTATTCCCCGCCGGCCAAAAGGTAAAGTGGACCGGCAGCCGGGCACCTCTTCTCCGGAGAGAGGCCTTGCCCGAATGGGGTGAACCGATCGACCTGCTGGACGACAAGTTATCTGAATGGCTCATCCCTGAAAATAACAGGTTCAGTATGGAAGAGGGGATACTGGAGAATGCAGAAACCGGGGGCAATCTCATCTCCAGACAGCAATTTGACGATTTCAAATTGCATGTCGAATTCCGCTATCCCGAGGGCAGCAACAGCGGCATTTACCTGCGCGGACGCTATGAAGTGCAGATCGAGGACAACTATGGCCTGCCTCCTGATGACCTGTATATCGGCGGCATCTACGGATTTATCGAACCTAGCGTGAATGCTGCGAAGAAAGCGGGCGAGTGGCAGACCTATGATATCACCCTGGTCGGCCGCATGGTAAATGTGTGGCTAAACGGTGTGAATGTGATCTGCGACCGGCCCATACCGGGCATCACCGGCGGTGCCCTCGACAGCGACGAGGGTTCGCCCGGACCGATCATACTGCAGGGAGATCACGGGCCGGTGGAGTTTCGAAAGATCGTCATCACCCCGGCGAAAAAATAGAACCCGAAACTGCCCGCCAGGACCACTGGCAACTGGCGTCCACTGTTTCACTTTTCATCACATTCTCAATCTTCCCCCAGCTCCGTCTCCGTCACGTGGCCGCCGGCATTTTTTACGTAATGATCCAGCCAGTCGCTCATCCGGGTCCACAGGTCCATGATCGTCTCCTCGGCATCCGGGCCGTGCCCTTCATAGGGATACATATACATCGCCGCCGTCTTGCCGATGCCGTTCATGGCATGGAACATCCTGCGTGAGTTGGTGGGCCAGGTGCCTACATTCTGGTCCTCCTCCCCGTGGTACATCAGCAGGGCCCCGTCGATCCGGTCGGCCCAGAAGAGCGGCGACATCTGCAGATAGCGGTCCTGCGCCCTCCAGAGATCTTTCGGTTCGCGCTGGAACCCGAGTGGGGTGAGCGTGCGGTTGAAGTTGCCGTCTCCCGCGATGCCCGCCTTGAAAAAAGAGGTATGAATCAGCGCGTTGGCGGTTCCGAAGGCTCCGTAGCTGTGACCACCAATCGCCATCCGGCTGCGGTCGATATATCCACGGGCGTCGGCCGAATCGATTACGGCGGTGCTGTTCTGCACAATGCTCCAGACGAAGTTGTCGTTGGAGGTCCCCCGTCGGCCCGCGATCGGCCAGTCGGCCCGAATGATGGCATAGCCGCGTTTAGTTAAAATCTCCGGTGAACGCGAATAGATGTTGGGGAAATCGTTGATGTTGTGGCGGCGGGCCCGCTCATCGTAATCCTCCTGGTCGTCATATTCGGTCGGGTAGTGCCAGATGTAGCCGGGCAGACGTTCGCCATTCCAGTCTTTAGGCAGAACCACCTCCACCCAGAACCGGAAGCTGTCGGCCCGCTCCACCTTGAAACGGTGGCGGACCGCCCCGGTGACTGCTTCGTTGTAATCCCGGTTGTCGGTCAGCTTTGTCCGTTCCCCGGTCTCGGTATTGTAGAGCCAGGCATCCGGGTGCATCTCCGGCGACTCCCGCTCCAGTACGATCTCGGTCATCTGGTCATCCAGCACCGCCGTCACATCCTCATACACATCCTCGGCACTCTGGAAGATACGCTCCTTCTCACCGGTCTGAATCGTCACACGATCGATGAAGGGGCGGGGTGCTTTTTCATCATAATCTTCATAACGCTGGGTTCCCGAAAGGTACACATGCTCTCTATTCGGTGAGAGACGCACCACGGTCTCTCCCATCCGACCCGGCTTTCTCATCAGATTGCCGGGATCCTTGTAAAAATCATCGCTTTTGTGACGATAAATGGTATAGGTTGTATCGGATTGATCAGTGAATACCGCATAGAGGTGCTCCTCCCGATTTCGATTCTCCCAGATAAAGAGGATTTCCGTTTCAGGAGAATAGGATACCCCCTGCATCTTTCTTTTCGAGGTATAGACGGTATCCATATCGGTATCGCCGAAGGGAGGCAGCCACTGAATGATGCTATACGTCTTATCTTTCTTCTCTTCCTCCTCCTTATCCTCTTCATCATCGTTGTCACCGTCGTCACCATCATCTGTATCGGTCGTATCTTTTTTCTCCTCCTCCGGCTCCAGAATCAGGCTCAACCCGTTGCCGTCGGGGCGCCATTCAATATCGCTGCGGCCGTAATCTTCGGTCTCCTCGTGGTCCGGTATGCCGAGGCTCGCTTCACTTTTCCTGAGCTCGGTCAGCACATTGCCCTCCATATCCCAGATCTCCTCTACCCATCCGAATCGGTAGTACGGCACGATATAGGGAAACGGTTTCTGTACAGTCTGCACGATCACATATTCACCACTCGGCGAGGCATCGAACGATTCGATCATCGCCGGTTTGCCGATCAAGTGGATTCGCCGGTTGCCGGTATTGATACGTACCAGCTGACCGGTAATATGGTATTCCAGCAGATCCGCTTCATGGCGGTTTTTCAACAGGGACTGATAGGTGCGAAGCCGGTTCTCCTTTGAGCTGGTCATCTTCACCTGGGGTGTGCCGGGTACCCGGGGCATCGACGGAGCTTCTCCCCGATCGCGAGGGACCAGCACGGTAAAAATGTAGCTTCCGTCCGCCGACCATTGAATATCGCCGGTTCGTGTTGCCAGCACCGGCTGGTTGGTAAGACGGCGTGAACGTCCGTTACTCAGGTTGGCCACGTAGATATGGGTGCTGTTGTTAAAATGAGCCAGGTAGGCCAACCTGCTGCCGTCCGGCGACCATCGTTCCGTAGTGATCATCGCTCCGTCCGGCGTGCTGATAGGACGGGCTTCCCCGTCCCGCGCACCGATTAGCTCCAATCCGTTGGTGGATTGGGTGGTCATCCAACGGGCCCTGTTGGCCTGGGGATCGATCTGCAGCCCGGCTATATTGTGATGCGGTTTGGCCAACAGCGAAAGGGGCAGCAGTTCACCCGCCTCCAGAGGATTCAGGAAATATTCGGCACTCGGATCCAGATCATTCAGATAAACATTCCTGTGCCGCGGAGCCAGCGCCTCCTCGGCGATCGCTTCGGGAGGCCTCAGATAATGTTCCCTGAGTTCAGTTTTCTCCTGGGCATTTGTATCGACGGCAAACAGTAGAATCAGAATGGCGAAAACAGCTGGCTTTTTGATCATGGTTCATCCCTTTGGTTAGAACGATCCATATTGTATACAGACCGATTTATCATTTTTGTAAAAGATCTAAGAAAATAGCAAAGATGAAAGAAGAGAAAAGTTTTTTACAGTTTTTTAGATTTATCAGTTATCAGTTATCAGTTATCAGTTATCAGAAAAAATGTATTTTGAACTTGACGACAAATTATATTGAAATGGGATATCTATTCAGAAGAATACAGGGGTGGGCGGTATGGATATTTCTTATGGCCCTCCTGGTTAGCTGCGCTGAAGAGGAAATAACACAGGAGTTCCCGGCTGTCATACCCCGGCCCGTTCAGATGGA
>JAWVYR010000227.1:0-4571 GCA_033722635.1 Balneolaceae bacterium
CGATCCTGGAAAAATGCCGTAATATCCTGGCTGACCGTAAAAAAAAAGTTGAAGGACCGCTGAGCGGGAAAACCGTGCTGGTGACCGCCGGCCCCACGCGGGAATACCTGGATCCGGTGCGGTTCATCTCCAATCCAAGCTCAGGCAAGATGGGATTTGCGATGGCCGCTGCCGCAAGGGAGCTGGGGGCGGAAGTACTCCTGATCCACGGACCGGTACAGCTGGATCCGCCTGCCGGTGTCAAGGCCATCGAGATTGAATCGACCTCCGAACTCTTCGAACAGGTCAGGGAACACGCTTCCGCCGACGTGGTGATTATGGCCGCAGCCGTCTCCGACTTTACTCCTGTTGAATACCGGGAGCACAAGGTGAAAAAATCGGGCCGCGGCACCGAGCTGAAACTCAAACCAACCCAGGATATACTCTCCTGGCTGGGCGATCATCGGAAAAATGGACAGGTATTGATCGGCTTTGCCATGGAAACACGCTCTCTGATCGAAAATGCAAACAAGAAGCGGAAGAAAAAGAAGATCGACTGGATCGTTGCCAACTCATTGAATGAGCCGGATGCCGGTTTTGAATCGGATACCAACCGGGTTTACCTGCTGGGTGAAGAGAGCAAAACGAAGATCGAGGGTGCCAAGAAAGAGGTGGCCCGGAAGATACTGCAAAAGATCTTTGCTGAGGCCGTCGACTGACGGGCATACGCCTGTTTATGCGGCACCCTACCTAATCAATCCACCGGTATACACGATGGGTTTTGTGATGTTTGCAGCCTAATGCCTCCAGGCTCCGGTGCATGAGCCAGTTTTTTTCACTCACCCAGGCACCTTCCAGATATTCAAGGTTCGGAGCCGCCGCCGCAGTCATCTGCATTCCGCGGGCAAAGATCAACGCCTCCAGCCCCATCTTCCTGTATTTCGGAATGGTGCCGAACGCCAATGCCCGCAGGCGTCTGGCCCGACGTTTGAAAAAGTACAGTTTTGGATAGTGCCACCACCGCAGTTTGCCCTTTGTCTCACCGGATATCTCATTCAGGTCGGGTATGCATACGATAAAAGAAGCCGGGTCACCCTCCACGAAGGCGATCAGCACGCTTTCCGGTATGATCACCGGCTTCAGCTTCTCCACCATCTGCTGAACGGTCTCCTCCGACAATTCAGTAAAATCCTCCTCCCGTTCCAGGATATCCTGGTCAACCCAGGCCTGATTGTAGATCCGGCGTATGTAGCCGGCGTCCCGGTAGATGTTGCTCAGGTCGATTGGCCGAAAAGTGACGGCCGGCCGGCTCTCGATCCGTTCGCAAATCCTGATCATCCGATCCGGTATCGGATCATCGAACTTTTTTTTGTAGCTCCAAAGATCATCCAGTTTTTCCGCACCGGTACGTTCCATCAGTTTTTGATAGTATGGCGGATGGTAGAACATACCGTATACAGGTGGGGATTGAAAGTTCTCAACCAGCAGCCCCCAGTAGGTATCGTTCTCCCCGAAATTCACCGGACCCCGCATCCCCTCGTAGCCTCGCTGCCGGTTCCAGTCTCGGGCAAAATCGATGATCGCATCGGCCACCTGCTGATCCTCCACCATCTCAACAAATCCGATTCCGCCCATGGGAGGATCCAGCAACCGGTCTCGCTGGGGCACCGCCATCACTGCAAACCGGCCCACCACCTCGCCGCCCCGCTCCACCAGAAACCGTTCACATGTTCCCTTTTGAAAATATTCGTTCTTTTCAGGGTCAAAAATGGTTTCAATCTCAAACCGGAACGGTGGCGTCCACGGTGAATCATCGGTGTAGATGCGAAAGGGAAGTTCATGAAAAGCATCGACCTGGCCGTCGGTTTCTACCTTTATGATATCTAGATCCATTGAAATCCGTTTGTAGTATATTGAACAGCTTCAAAGTTACTGCCCTATCGAGGGATCCACAATAATTATATGGATCTCTCATAGATTTACAGCTGATGAACAGTTATAATATACAAGGCTTTGAGGTTCATACGACGGCTTCGTAATTAACTAAAATCCATTGGCGGCCGAAAGCAAAAAAAAGAAACGGGTGATAGCCCTGCTGTTGCTGCTCTCCTGCATCGTCAGCTCGGTCATACTGTTTGCAGGTGACTTCGAAGACTATCACCGTATAGAAGACCTTGCTGCCATCGATTCCGTTGTCCAGCGTCAGCTGGATCAGTATTACATCGGTGAGGAACAGATACAGGTTACCACAACCGAAATCGATACACTGCTGACCAGGAAAAACTATCGGATTGCGGTCCCCGCAACCTTCTCCAAAACTCAGCTGCACGCCGATCTGAATGAACTTTTATACCGCTACAACCTACGGTTGCCATCCCGGGTGACGCTCCCTGAAAATGATATGCGAATTCATCTGGTATTGAACCATACCGTGGTTCGTACGATCGTTTTGCGGTCGGATCCCGAATTGGTGAAAAAAAGCATCCCGGCCAGCATCATGGTGGCCTTTACGGATGAACCCTCCGCCGGGATGGTGGATGATGTGGTGGATCTGGGAGAACCCATACCCCTGGTTTTGGCCATGGATGACCCGATCGAGGCGAAGGAGTATCAAAAACGGCTGAGCAATACCTATCCCTATATCACCTATTGGCTTAAACAGGGATATGACGGAAGCGGAGATGGAAACAATCGATCCCGGGAGGCACTTTTTCCCAAGCTTCAGCATCTCCAGAAGATGGATCCGGATGCCACGGTGTTAAGTCTCGATCCGCTCGACCACAACCGGTCCGATGAAATCGCCGAGGCTATCGCCCGTTCCCGGCTTCGCGTGGTCGACGCCAGCAGGGCTATCGTGCTGGATGCCCGGGAGGGAAGGCGGATCTTTGCAAAAAAGATCAACCAGTTTGAGCAGGAAGCGCATCGATGGAATCACCCGATAGCGGTGATCATCGCCACCCCGACCGCTGTTGAATGGTTGAAAGAGATACTCCCCGATCTAAAGAAAGGGGGCATGGTCGTTACCCTTCCCCCCAACAGCTCTCTTTGACCATGAAAGGAAATCTCAATACCAAATTTTGGTTACAGAAACTGGAGCTGGAGGAGTTCCCGGAACCGGAGCACATCCCGCTGCGGCATCCGGTAATTCTTTGTCACGGGTACGGAGCGCTGGCCTCGCTGGTTAAACCCTCACCGCTGTATGATACGGCGATACTGATGCGCAGCCACGGAATCCTCGCCTATGCCCCCAATATCGTCCCCTACGCACGAATAGAGGTGCGAGCAAGTGAGTGGGAGCGGCTGATTGACCAGCTCATTCGGAAGGAGGGGTTTGAGCGGATCAATGTTGTGGCTCACAGCATGGCTGGCCTTGACATACGGTATGCACTGTCGAAACTGGAGCTCGGCCGCCAGGTGGTATCACTGACCACCGTCGCCACCCCCCACCGGGGGACGAGCCTGGCGGAGCTGGCTCTGAAAGCTCCTGAGGGAGTCAGAAAAAAGATCGCTGCCTTCCTGGATTGGATGGGAGATCTGATCTATCCTGAAACCTCGAGTGATGCCGCCGGCCCTGTCAAACAGCTTACACGGGAATATATCCTTGAAAATTTCAATCCCGAAATCCGGGATGTTGAGGGAGTGACCTACTACTCATTCAGTGCGGCAGCCGGCAAAGGAACCGATCATCCGATACCAACCCTACAGCGCTACCAGAACAACTATATCTATCGGGAGGAAGGTCTGAATGACGGTTTTGTATCGGTTGAAAGCGCCCGGTGGGGTGGCCATGTCAGTACAACCCATCTTTCTCACCTGGAACAGATGCATCTACAGGTTGGCGAGGATCGCGAAAAGATCTACCGGGCATTCTGGTCCGACCTGGCCAGGCATCTCGCCGAAAAAGGCCACTAAAGCTCTATATCCTCCACTTTCTTCAGCAGGTTGTACGCAGTCATATCGTACTGTATGGGGGTCAGGGCGGCATATCCTTTCTCAAGCACATTCACATCGAGATCCTCTCCCTCCTCCAGCAGCTGAAGGCGGCCGGTCATCCAGTAGTAGGAACGGTTGTTCGGATCCACCCGGCCCTCAAACTCCTCGACATATCGGCTGTTGGCCTGCCGTGCCCATTTGATCCCTTTCAGCGGGCCGGCAGGGACATTGAGATTCAGCGTGACGCCCTTCGGCAGGCCGTCGCTCAACACCCAGCCGATCACCCTGCGGGCAGCCTCCTTGGCCCCGCTCAGATCGGCCTCCTCATCGTAATCGGTACAGCTGATGGCGATGGAGGGATAGCCTAAAATGGTCCCTTCCGTAGCCGCACTGACGGTTCCGGAATAGAGGATGTTGATCCCCGCGTTGCTGCCATGATTGATGCCGCTGACTACGAGGCTGGGCTTGCGGTCCAGCAGCTGGTCGTGTGCCAGTTTCACCGAGTCGGCCGGCGTCCCGGTTACCGCCTGGCCGTTGAAACGGTGGTCAAGCTGAAAGGCTCTCGATCGAAGCGGCGTCGAGACCGTAACCGCATGGCCCACCGCACTCTGCTGCCGGTCGGGAGCGATGATCGCCACATCGCCGAACTCATCGGATAC
>JAWVYR010000228.1:0-4559 GCA_033722635.1 Balneolaceae bacterium
TACCCAGATGCAGGATAGGACTGAATTTCAGAAAGTTCTCAATCGCCAAATCGATCGTCTTTTTCATATCAGCGCTCTCGATTGGGGATCGCAGCCGATACGCCTCAACCTCGCCCTGCCGATCGATAACCAGCTCGTAGCGAATCTCACCGACATTCAAGCCGGCCTCGGGTTGGTCCGGTATTGATACCTTGGCCTTGAACGTTTCCCTGTCCGGTAAGATTTTAGGCTCGACCCCCAATTCGAGGCAAGTGGGAATGGAAGCCGGAAGTTGATCGGACCGACCTTCGGTGGACAGGAGCACCTTCAGGTTTTCGATCCGTTGTGCATGAGGGCGTGGTTCAAAGGTATGCGAGTATTCATCCAACAACACTCTGACGCTGTCCCAGTAGACACCCCGAAACGGGTTTACTCCACCGACACCGCCGCCCTGGTCACCGGTTGAGATCGATTCGGAGGCGGGCAGTTTCGAGGCCCAGTAACTGGCATAGCCGGCGGAATCGGTATGAGACTTGGCAATCTGCAAGTATTCCAAAATCACATCAAAATGGGCATGGGGGGCAACGGGATGATACCTGTTGGCAAGGGCAAATGATCGCATATCTTCGATATGCTGAACGCGTTTATCCAGGCTCGAATCGGGAATCGTATTCTTAAGTTTATGATACTTTTCGGTAATCTCCTCCGAGGCCTTCGGGTCCAACCCTGAGGGATCCCTCATCTTTCTCAATCGATCCGCTGCCCGTTCCGTGTAGTCCGATTCAGGAAAGGTTTCCTGCAGTTGACCGTACAGTTCCTCTGCTTCACTCATCGCATGGGTTGCCAATTTGATTTCAAACATGGAGTAGAGCGCCTTGGCCTTCAGTTCAGGCTGATTATAATCCTCGACGACCGACCTATAATAGACCAAAGCACTGTCCGGGTTGTCGAAGGTGAGATAGAAGATATTGGCCAACCTCAGCTTATCCTCCGCAATCTGACGGCGCATGTGATCTTTTTCATCGGCGGTATTTGGTATCTCATTCAGGTCCAGTTCGAACGGCTCCACCGTACCGCCCCTATCCCTCCCCGTTTTCCTCGTCGCATTGCTTTCGGTACTACGTGGAGCAGCTGAGATATTTCCAGGCAGTGCTTCTGCCCTTCTCCAGTTGTCGGTGAGTGGACGGTTCCCCCAGAAAGCCCTGAATTCATCTTTCGCCCGCTCCAGCATCACCTTGTTGTTATGATTCAGGAAACCGAACTGGCTGCTGCCCACTGCTGTCCCGGCATTTCGGGTAACCGGATCGTTGGACATCAGACGGCCCTGTTCGGTCCGCCCGGATCGCTCCTTTAATTTCTGCGCCCTTATAATCTGCAAAACGGAATCGAATTCCACTCCTGAGAGCGATGCCAACCAAAGAAGGCTGTCCTTATAGGCGATCTGCTGTTTAAGCGTGCTGTAGGTCCCGTAGGCCTCAGCCAGCGGCGAATGCTCTCCGCTTCGGGTTGCCGCCTGGCTGGAATCGAAATAGGCGGTAGCGATCTTGTAGTTCTTATGGTATTCGCTGTAGATCCTGCCGAGCTGGTAGTAAGCCGGTCCGCGCAAGTCATCACCCGGAAGGGAACCGGCATCCCGCAAAATCCTCTTGAAGATCTGTTCCGCCTTCAGGTAATCGCCTTGCTGCTGATGGATACGGGCGATCTCATAATCCAGTTCATGACGCTGATCCACGTTTTTATCGTCATTGCGCATCCGCGTATAAATCTGCAGGGCGATCTCCGTGTCGCCCGAAGCAAATGAGACCTCCGCTTTTTTGCGTTCAGACCAGTAGAGATAATTAAAAGTGGGATAGTTGGAGGCCGCCTGGGAATAGGCAAAAAAAGCCTCGCCGTACCGTTCCAGGTTCTCCAGTACCTGTCCATACAAGAAGTAGGTCCGGGCCTTGAATTTTCTTTCCTGTAAAGCGGGAATAGCACTGTTGAGCATCGTTTCCGCTTCTTCCCATCGCTCCAGTTGGGCATTCAGTTCCGCGAGCATCACCTGTGCCTCCGCGCGGTAGGTATCGGTCCACTGCTCCATAACCTCCAGGCGCTCCTGTAGGTAGAGGATCCCCTCCTCGTACCGTTCCAGGTCCATCAGCACCCGGGCTTTCCATATCGCCGCCTGCTGCCGTATCAACGGATCCCGCGTAATCTCCTGCTGCTCTTCGAATTTTTGGAGAGCTGAGAAAAACTGATGCCGGTAGTAATAAGCCTGCCCGATCATGCCGAGCATCTCATCGATATATTTCGAGTTGGGATGCTTGTTCAGGATGCGGGCACCCTTTTGAATTACCTTTTCAAAATCGTCTTCAGCTACATTTACAGGAGCTGGATGCACGCGGTAGGTATCCAGCGGATTCAGATCGGCGGTATGTTCATGCACCTTCTGCATTCCTGCTTCGAAGCTGTTCTCGGCGTTGTAGAAGGTGTTGTAGTAAGCCCTGAAATTATTCCACGATCTTTTCACCGGGGTTGCACAGCCGGACAAAAACATTACAAACGATATGAGAATAATGTTTCTCGTCATAAAAGATTGAAAACAGATACGGTTACCCCTTGCTGAAAACCGGAGTCAATCGATGGTACTGACCTTTACCATATTGGTGTGGCCCCTCTTTGCAATCGGCATTCCGGTGGCGATAATCACCCGGTCTCCCGCATTGACCATGCCGTGATTTTTCAGATACTCCTCCATCAGTTTTACGCTCTTATCAGTATCAAATATCTCATCGATCTTGACCGGCCGCACCCCCCACACCAGGCCCAGCTGTTTTCTCACCTTGTCGCTCTCGGTAAACGCAACAATCGGTACTTTCGGCCTGAATTTGGCGATTCTCCGGGCGGTGCTACCTGAGTGGGTGATCGTACTGATGATCCGAGCATCGACGTTGTCGGCGAGCGTGACGCAGGAATAGGACAGCGATTCGATGACCTGTTTCTCCTTCCATTCCGGTTTCCGGTAACCCAGGCTTTTGTAGATCAAGGAAGCCTCCGATTCCACCGATCGGCAGATCTTGTCCATCGTCTGCAGCGCCTCGACCGGGTAGGCGCCCGCCGCCGTTTCCCCGGACAGCATCACAGCGTCGGTACCGTCGAGCACCGCGTTGGCCACATCGGAGCTTTCGGCCCGGGTGGGGCGCGGATTATCGATCATTGAGTCGAGCATCTGGGTGGCGGTGATCACCGGCTTGCCGGCCCGGCGGCACTGTTCGATAATTTTTTTCTGGACCATCGGCACCCGTTCGCTGGCGATCTCTATGCCCAGATCACCCCGGGCAACCATGATGCCGTCGGCCTCCTCGATGATATCTTCGATCACCTCCACCGCTTCCGGCTTTTCAATCTTTGCAATGATACCGGCATGGCTGTCGGCCGCCCTCATCCTCGAGAGTACCCGCTGGATATCACTGGGGGATCGCACAAAAGACAACGCAACGAAATCAACATCCTGGGAGACAGCAAATTCGAGATCCCGTATATCCTTCTCGGTCAGGGTATCCATGGTGATCTGAACATCCGGCAGATTAACCCCCTTTCTGGACTTCAGCTCGCCCCCCACCATCACCTGGGCCACCAGCTTGTCGGTATCTTTTTTGACAATCTTGAGTTCCAGCAATCCATCATCCAGCAACACCCTGTTACCGGGCACCGCATCGTTAACAAGGTTTTTATAATCCACCGGAATGGTCTCTGGGGTACCAACGATCTCGGCCGTGGTCAATGTAACGAAATCGCCGCTGTCGATCTGCTGGCTCCCTCCCTTCATCTCCCCCACCCTGATCTTGGGGCCCTGAAGGTCTGCCAGTATGGGAAGACTGACATTGTATCGATCCGCTGTTTGCCGCAGGATCTCAATGATCGACTTATGCCCTTCATGGCTGCCGTGGGAAAAATTAAGCCTGGCCACATTCATTCCATTGCGCACCAGCTGCTCGATCTTATCCGCGGTGTTGGAGCTCGGACCCAGGGTACATACAATTTTGGTCCGTCTTTCCCCTAAACTCATTTAATCTGCATTTTTTGCATACAATATTCGGAAAAGTAATATAACGTGAGTTCGACACAAGGAATATATATGATTATCATTCGTACGAAATCCCTCCTGGAGGAGGGTGACCCAATCCAGCAGCAGCTGGATTGGGTTGGGAGGTGTTATATACAACTTGTAAACACCCCTCCCACAGCTATCCGCCAGCTGGCGGATACTGGGTACTCCCCTCAAGGGGAGACTTTTTGTGCCCGTTTATTATCTCGAACTCATGTTAATATATGAATTGGACAGCAACTTATTTCAATTAAATGGGAGGCTGTTGTTGGCAAAAGCCTCTACCGTAAAGGAGCGCTCCAGCAACGAATCGATTTTGGCGGAGTTAGAATCCTCGAACGGGTCTATGACCGTATTGGTACTGGGATCCACCATCCAGCTGGAAATGCTGGTTACGAGTCTGACCACCAGAGTTTCCCTTTCATCCGTGAGAGTAACGTTGTTGAAATTCAACTCCCTCTCAAAAACGGTATCGGATTGATAATCGAACGGA
>JAWVYR010000229.1:0-4532 GCA_033722635.1 Balneolaceae bacterium
AAACATGAAAACCAAGGCTCCCAGCAGCAGAAAGAAGGCCGCCCCGAGCACGATCATATTTTTGATCAGCGAGGCTTTCGAAGCGGCGATGGCCGGATTGTCGGTGAATGACACCTTCAATCTCCAGTCGTCGAAAAGATCCGGGAATTTCTGGTGATAGTGGATGTCATACTCACCGAAAGCTTTGTCGGGATCGCTGCTGGCGATGGTTACATTGCGGGTCCAGTCGCGCAGCCAGACAATCGCACCGCTCTGTTCGGCCTCCCCGAATTTATTGGTGAGCAGCCCGGCCAGATAATCGTTGATCAGGTGATCCTGGTCGATCAGCATTGTCAGATAGCCGAATACTTCTCGGTTACTCAGGTTGATCAGTGCCAGGGTCATGCTCCGATGGGTATCGAAGATCACCTTGTTGTTAAAGAGGTACTCGTCGATCAGCACTTTCATGCGGGTACGCGCCATCACCGCACCGTCGCATACCAGGTCGGGATAGTCGTTAACACTCACTAAATGTTTCGACTCTCGGTCGTATTTAAGGATATCCCCATTATTATTGCAGGCCCAGGAATCGGCCGGCAGGTAGTAGACTCCTTCATAGATCGGATCCTGAGCCGCTCTCTGAATTCGTGCCATCAGGTGGCCGGTAAAGTGGCCGGTCGAACGAAACTTCTTCTCTTCATGGTCCATGTCCACTTTACTCAAACCGCTATAAGGGACCAAAAACCGGTTTCGGATCTTCTCCGTCATTTCGGTGATCTCCAGTTTCCTGTTTTCCCTTTCCGATTCGATGGTGGTTTCGCGAAGGGCATATAGCGAGTATACATTCATGCCGGTAAGTCCCAGGATGGCGATGATGCCAGCTCCAAGCAGGACCCAACGGAGTGTGGTGTATTCCTTCATAAAGAGCAGTGCATTTGACTATTAGGGGGTCTAGCGAACTGATTGAGCAGTTAATCTGCCGAATGCAGGCCGGTTGCCTAAATTAATTTAACATTCCTGGTGATCAATCAAAAAGAGTTAAGCGCCGGCAGAAAGCGGCTCAGCGGTACCAGAAGTTATTTTTACGGTTAACATCGGGAAATTTCTGACTCGGATCGATCACCACCTTCACTACCGGACTTTGCTCTCTGACCGTGAGGCTAACCTGGGTGGCACCGTTCAGCCATCTTTTCACATCAACGGTTCGGTTGATCACTTTTCCGCTCTCCAGGGTGATCTCAACGACGGTGGGCATCGGTATCTGGCCCTGATCCTGGATCACGATCCTGGTGCTTTCCCCGATTTCGGTAACCGATTCCACTGCTTGGTCGAGTACCCAGGTCTCATAGTACCAGCTTCGCCAGAACCAGCTCAGATCCTGGCCGCTGACCCGCTCGAAGGTATTGAACAGATCCCAGGGGTAGGGGTGTTTGTATTTCCAGTCGTTAAGGAATGTTCGGAATCCGCGTATAAATGCATCCTCGCCGATCAGGCCCCGCAGGGCCACCAAAACCGAGGCGGGTTTCGGGTAGGAGGCAACCGAATAGGCGAAGCTTGAATAGTGATAATCCGACCAGCGCATGATCGGGCCTTCCAGGTAGGATCCGGCAATCGGTATGTACGTTTGAAAATCTCCGATTTCCGGGTTGCCCTGTGAATTTTTAAAATAATCTTTACGGGATTGATTTTCATTAAATGTGGTGGTGCCCTCATCGAACCAGCTGTATCGGCGTTCATTGGTAGCCACGATCATCGGTACCCACATATGGGCGAACTCATGGGCAATTACGTAATAGAGAGCCCGGCTGCCCCGGTTGTTATAGGATCCGATCAGTGTTATCATGGGGAATTCCATCCCTCCACCGATAATGCCGCCTCCCTCTACGGAAGTCATGTGGGGCCAGGGATAGGGCAGGTCCATGAATTCGGAGAGAAAGGAGATCGAATGACGGGCATACTCCACGGCATCGGTCCAATTGGGTGCGGTCGTGCGGTAGACCGCATCGACCAGCGTGTAATCCTCCTCCCCGTCGCCGTCGCGATCTCCAACCGGGGCGCGTGCCGCATCCCAGAGGGATTCGAGCGTTGCGCTGAAAGCAAAATCGTTGACCTTCTTCGCACTGAAGCTCCAGGTCAACTTTCCGTTCTGGCCCGAACGGGTCACTTTTCCGAAATCGTTTTTCTTCACCACCTGTACGATCTTATTGCCGTTGCTGGCTTTCTCCAGGCGGTTGCGTATCGGATCTGTCAGCACCTCGCCGGGATTGTCGAGCGTACCGGTGGCTGTAACCAGCCACTGTTCGGGGACGGTGATGTTCACCTGGTAGTCGGCAAATCCATGATAGAACTCGGCATTTCCCCGGAACGTATCGGTGAACCACCCGAATACATCATCATAAACTGCCATTTGGGGATACCAGTAAGCGATAAAGAACAGGTTGCCGTCGGAATAGCCCATCCTGCTTGAGATACCCTGCTGTGGAATCTTGAAGGACCATTCCATATTCAAGGTCACCGAACTTCCCGGGGCCAGCTTATCTGGCAGGATCAGGCGCAGTGACGTGGTGTTGATCGTGTAGCCGTAGCCAACATCGCGGGAATAGGATTTCAGTTCCGTGCCATCCACAATGATTTTTTCCAGTTTCATACCTCCCGTTACCTCCACGGTTTCGTTCCGCGGGACCCCTGCCTTGTGCAGGTTTTGCGCCAGTTCGAGGAAGATGCTGGAGAGTGAATCGGGTGACTCATTGAAATAGGTAATGGTTCCCTCCCCGTCAATCATCTTGTTCTCCACATCCAGTTCAACGTCGATCCGGTAATCCGCGTGATTCTGCCAGTAACTCTTTCCCGGGGTTCCGCTGTTTGTGCGGGTATTCCTGAAGACCGCCCACTTGTAATAGCTCGGAATTTCCAGATCGATGGGATTGGGCACTGGCCGTTTTAACTGCGGGCTGGACGATTCGGTGGAGGTATCCTGGGTGGCCGGTGGTTTGGCGTCGCCGTTTTGGGCCGTTTGCGGCTGCGTGGTTGCGCAGGAGAAGAGGATCAGCGACAGCAGCAGAAACGCAGAAAGGCGGAGGGGCGGGTTGGTAGCAGTTTTCATGATTTGGGAATTTGGTGATTCTAAAGTTATTAACGGTTGCCGGGAGAGTCCTGCAAAATGTTTCAGGCTGTTTCCTTCATTCTATATCGGGGAAATGCCTTTGGAGCGTTTTCTTCAGGTCATCAAACTCGATGGGTTTGGTAAGGTAATCGAGATAGCCGGTCTCCTTTGCTCGTTCAACATGGTATGGATCCGAGTTTCCGGTGATATAGATAACCGGCACATCGGAAAAGGTGCGAATCTTTTTCATCGCCTCAATTCCATCGATCTCCCCTTCGAGGGAGATATCCATCAGGATCAGGTCGGGTTCCAGATTTTTGGCCGATTCAATGGCAGTTTTGCCATAGACGAGTTCCCCCTCGGCAAAAAAGCCAAGCCTTTCCATATAACTTTCATACAGAAGGTTGAGAATCAGGTCGTCCTCTACGATGATAACGGTTTTTTTATCGGTCTCACTCATGGATCTGTACTATTCGTTTTCCAATGGCTTCATAAAATAGCAAGAAGTTCAATTTATTCAATTTAAAAAGAATCCGGAATACCGAAATCGATCCTCATTGCCGGAAACACAAGCCCCCGGAATGGATAATGTGTGGAAAACTATGTGGAAAATTTGTGGGAAAGTAATGGCCTCCGGGTCTTGACAAGCGTCGGAAGATTTTGCTAATTGTCTGGTGAACACAGCCGGCGAAAGTGCTACGGCATGATCGTTGGTGAGGTCGAAAAATTATCCGCGGCCTCGCAGCATATTTCATTTTGACCGAATGAATATGCAGATGTGTTCCGGTTCTTTTTTTATTTCCCGCCTTAACACTATTCCCCGGTTTTATACAGTGCCCATGGCCGGGGTGTGTTTTACCGACTCACCGAAAATAAGAACCCCTGCTCAGAATAAGCAGGGGTCCGTTTTTAATGTTGATATCATCCGGCAAGATCGGTTTTAAACCGATCCGACGAACTACTTCTGTACGCTAATGGTGGTACCGTCGCTGTCACCGTCCGGATCGTGGTTGTCGCTGGAGCTGTAGCTTCCGTCGGTATCGGAAATGTCGGTCACTTCAAACGTCATCGTCCCCGACCGTTTAGGTATATCGCTCACGCTGACGCTGCAGGTGCCGTCAGTGCCGGTGGTACAGCTTGTTGATCCACTGACATCTCGACTGCTGTAGTTGAACGATACTGTTGAACCGCTTTCGGTTGTGTGATCCGTGTCGTGCACGGTAACGGTTACGGTGGCTGTCCAGGTTGAACCCTGGCTCGAGCTGGATCCATCCAGGTCGCCTACGTGAATTCCGCTGGCATCGCCCGTGGAGGAACTCACGCTCACATCCTGCGATTGGCTGTCGGTAGCCCCATCGTCATCGGTTACCGTTAATGTAACGGTGTAGGTGCCTCCGGCATCATAGGTGTGGCTCACGGTTTGACCGGTTCCGGTGGTGCCGTCGCCGAA
>JAWVYR010000230.1:0-4464 GCA_033722635.1 Balneolaceae bacterium
AACCTGACCTCGGGCGGATCGATCGCCAACCTTATCGCTGTAGTCACCGCCCGGGATGCCGCAGGGCTGCAGTCGACCGCATTTGAAAAAGCAGTAATCTATACCACCGGACAAGTCCATCACTGCGCCGACAAAAGCTTTCACGTGGCCGGCATGAAAGACGCCGTCATCCGGCGGGTACCGATGGATGGCCGATTCCGGATAAGGCCGGAAGCGCTGCAATCCCAGATTCGCAGGGATCGCGATCAGGGTTTGAACCCGTTCCTGATATTTGCATCGGCCGGCACCACTGACGTGGGGGCTGTGGATCCCATGCAGCCGTTAGCAGAAATTGCCGAAAAAGAGCAGATCTGGTCTCATGTCGATGCCGCCTACGGCGGCGCGTTTTTGCTGACCGATTACGGTAAGGATTTGATGAAGGGCATACACCGCGCCGATTCGGTGATCATAGATCCCCACAAGGGGTTCTTCCTTCCGTACGGATCGGGCGCTGTGCTGGTAAAAGACGGTCAGAAACTGTATGACTCCCAGCATATGACCGCCAGCTATTTGCAGGACACGTTTGACGCCACCGAAGAGCCCTCGCCGGCGGACCTGTCGCCGGAGCTTTCCAAACACTTCCGGGGGTTGCGCATGTGGCTGCCTCTGCAGCTTTTCGGGATCGCTCCCTTCCGCGCCGCCCTGGAAGAAAAACTGGAGCTGACCCGCTATTTTTACCGCGAGATTCAAAAACTCGACCGGATCGAAGTGGGACCGGAACCCGAACTCTCGGTGGCTTTCTTCAGATATCTGCCCGAATCGGGCGATCCCGACACGTTCAACCGGCAGCTGGTGAATGAAATCCATCAAGACGGGCAAGTATTCCTTTCATCCACCACGCTGAATGGAAATTTCTATATCCGCATGGCGGTACTGAATTTCAGAAGCCACCTCGATACCGTTGAACTGGCCTTGAAGGTGATCAGGGACAAGATCAATAAGCTTCGGGAACAGCAGCCCGATTAATTGTTCTGCCCAGACCAGTTCAGATCCAGTAAAGGGGCCTCCAGCAGCTTGCGCCCCGTACCCAGGCTGTCGGAGGGGGTCCAGGCTTCCAGCCACCGGCTTCCGTCGCGGTAAAAGCGAATAATAAGAAAGCCCATCCCCTCATAGGAAAACTCGGCTCCCTTTCCGGAAGGGGTATAATCGACTTTGGAACCTGATCCGCTCAACAGGTGATGCTGTACTTTGGCATCCTCTTTCACACGAAAATATTGCAGGTTGTGCTGGTGACCGGCCGCGTAAATCAGCCCATCGTGGTGTTCAAACAAATCGGTAAGTTCGTTTTTCAATTTTTCATAATGCCGGTGGGTGATATCCTGCTCCAAGCCGATCGTTTTTCGGTACAACACATAGAATGAACCGAAAACCGGTGGCAGAAAATGCTGTTTCAGTGGTAAATGCCCGGCATGCCTGCCGGCTGCATAAAACGGGTGGTGGCCGGCGACCAAAACCATATCCTCCTTTCGTTCCTGCAGCTTTTGTTCCACAGCATCCAGAAAATCTTGCCGGCTTTGCGGCCGATAGGAGACCCCATCGCCAAGCGTTTTCAAGCCGTCAACAAACCACCACTGGGTATCGATGATCAGCAGGTGCAGGTCCCTGTCGATCGAACTCTCACTTTTATCCAACAGCTTGATATCGACAGGGCCCGGGTAGCCGCTGTCGGGCAGAAAAGTATTGCCCCGTTCCAGATAGTTTTCGATGAATCGCTCTTGTCGGCGAAGCCGCTCAAGCCCGCGCCTGCCGGATTTCCCCCAATCATGATTGCCCGGTATGAAATAGATCTTTCCGCGAAAATCCTCCACCGCCTTTAGCTGGGCCTTCAACCGGTTTTCACCTCTGCTTCTCCATTCATCCTGCCTGGGGGGCAGCCCATCCGGGTAGAGGTTGTCGCCCAGGAAAATCACCGCGCTGTTGCTGTCAGCTTCCGAAAGCTTCCGTTCCAACAGGGTCATCACCGGGTCGGGCGGGTTTAGGGATGCGGCCCCCGTATCGCCGATCAGAAATATCGTATAAGAGGGTTTGGCCAGTATCTCTCTTGTCGGTTGGTCTGCCGCTTCCCGCATCGCATCGGAAAGATAGAGGTTACCGCTGGTGCTGCAGGAGATCCATAAAAGGGCCGCCAGAAAACAATATACGATCGTCTTTCTCAACCGGAGAAGAAGTTGGTTAATGGGTTAGCCAATTCAATATCACATCACAAACAAGATCCTTGCGGCGTTCCAGGAATTGGTAATAATGTTGATCATCATCCGGATCGATAAGTCCCCGGGAAAAATTCCGGGCAGTGTAGGGGAAGAAACAGAGCGCGATCATATTCAACAGCAGCTGATCGGGATCCACTGCTGCTATCTCATAGTTTCCGGCGGCCTCTTTAATCTGCCTGTTCAGATCCGACATCTTTGGTTGGAGCGCCTGCCTGGCCAGATCAACCGTCAGCTCAGGGACGCGGTCCAGTTCGGTCATGACAAATGCCACAAGATCCGCGTGACTCTGCTGATTGGATACCGAGCGCTTTATAAACTGGTCTATCTTTTCAAAAAGGGGTGCCGGCCCGGTGAGGATTGTAAAAAGATCGCTGAATACCGACTCGATCGCATCCCTGTAGATTTCACGGTAGAGCGAATCCTTGTCGTCGAAGTAGTAATGTATCATCGCCTTGGTGACCCCCGCATTTTCCGCAATCGACTTCAGTCGAGATCCCGAGTATCCCCTGCGGATAAATTCGGATCTGCCAGCTTCCAATATCGCTGAACGCGTATTTCCAGATTCGGACATAATAATGGATTAACTAAGTGATTAGTCGCATTAAATCCTGTTTGACGGTCGACACTTCAATTATAATTAACTAAATGTTTAATTAATAATAAAATTCTTGGGATTTTTACCTTTTCATGGTTTTGAGGCTACATTTTCATACATTAATCCATTATGAGATATCTCATGCTGGCTGCCATAGGAACTCTTTTTGCGGTTCTTCCTGTCCAGGAGGAACCCACGGCTCCCTCGGTAAGTGTGATCCGGGTGGACGGGGCGATCAGCCCGGTAACCACCAATTACATTACCCGCGGGTTGAAGCTGGCCCGGGAAGCCAACGCCGAATGCCTGGTGATCGAGCTGGATACCCCGGGGGGCCTGCTGGAATCCACCAAAAATATCGTGCAGCTCTTCTTTGAATCCGATATCCCCATTGTGGTTTATGTCACACCGCCCGGTGCCCGGGCAGCCAGCGCAGGTACTTTTATCACCATGGCTGCACATATAGCTGCGATGTCGCCTACCACCACGATCGGAGCCGCATCACCGGTGCAGATGAGCCCGGGGGGAGGCGGCCAGACCGATACCGTGATGCAGAAAAAGATCTTCAATTACACCGAAAGCTTTATCAAAAGCATCGCCGACCGGCGCGGGCGCAACGCAGAGTGGGCCATATCGGCCGTAAGGGAGGGCGAATCGGTCACAGCGAAAGAGGCGTTGGAATTGAATGTAATCGATCTGCTCGCAAAAGACCGCAAGGAGCTGCTTTCGGCAATCGATGGGCGTGTTGTGGACGGTGATACCCTTCAAACCGGCCAAGCCTCGATACAGGAAATACCGGAAAATATGTCGGAGCGTTTCCTCGGTTTCATACTGCGCCCCGAGGTGATGCTGATCCTGACCCTGATTGCGATCTACGGCATCATCGGGGAGATCTCCAATCCCGGGGCCATCGTGCCGGGCACAGCCGGGGTGATCGCTCTGATCCTGCTGCTCTATGCTTCGGCCGCGATGCCGATCAATATCGCCGGCTTCGCCCTGATCGGCTTGGCCATCATCCTGTTTATCGCCGAAGCGTTCACCCCCACCTTCGGCCTGTTGATCGCCGGTGGAGCCGTGGCCTTTTTCCTGGGGGCCCTGATGCTCTTTCAGGATCTGCCTGAACCGATGGAGCTCTCCCTGGCGTGGTTAATACCGGCCACCATCCTCACTGCTCTCTTCTTTGTCTGGATCGTAAGCGCCGGATTGAAAGCGCAGTTCAGCCCCCACCATACCGGGCTGTCCACAATGATCGGCAAAAAGGCCGAGGTGGTAGACAAAGTTGACGAGACCGGCGGGCGTGTCTTTATCAACGGCGAGTACTGGAATGCACGGAGCAGCCAGGTACTCAAAAGGGGAGAGCAAGCCGAAGTGGTGGATGTTCACGGGCTCACCATGGAGGTGAAACCCCTCTCACCCGACAAACTTGGGTAATATATCTTTCATCTTCCCCCCGGGAACGGTACCCTGCCTGAAAACCGATAATGAAGATGACATTTGGTTTCAATTTTAACCATATTAGGATAAACAGCTAAATCAAACGGAGTTCTTATGGACAGTCCCGGTGGATTCGTGGATTCTTTAACCTGGATTATCACTATTGCGGTGCTGGCAGCCATCCTGCTG
>JAWVYR010000231.1:0-4464 GCA_033722635.1 Balneolaceae bacterium
ATCGACTTTCCGGTTCTCCTCCTTATTGGCGATGATATAATCGGGATCCAGTTCCCGGACGCTGTCCAAATTCAGGCTTTTTGTACCGCCAACAATCGGAATATCCTTTACCACCTCTTCAGGGTGTACACAGAAGCGGGTGCGGCCGACCAGTCGGTCTCCTATACCCAGGTCGATCACCAATTCGGTAAGACTGGGAACCAGGCTGACTATGCGTTGATACATTTTGATACGGTTTGGATCGCTTTAGTTAAATATTGAAATTTTCATCTGTACCTATCAACAATCTGCAGCCTCCAACTTTCAACCGGCACTAGCCAAACCGGCTGACAATCGACTGCACACGGTTGCCGTAATGCCCTCCGAACAGATTGGTATGCACCAGCAGCGGATAGAGGTTGTAGATATCGACGCGGCTTTCGAAATCGGGTTGCAGCGTCCAGATCTCTTCGTAAGATTTATAAAATGATCCGGAAAAACCTCCGAAAAGACGCGTGAAGGCAAGTTCAATCTCCCGGTGCCCGTAGTAAACCGCCGGATCGTAAAGGGTCGCCTTGCCCTCTTTGCTGTAAAAATAATTTCCTCCCCAGAGATCACCGTGCAGCAGGCTTGGGGGCTCCTCCGGAAATATGGCCGGCAGTTTGCGGTACATCCGCTCAAAACGGTCAGCGATCGAGCCGGAGAGTTTGCCCGCATCGAGAGCCATCTTCAGCTGTGGTTTCATCCGCTCCTCGATGAAGAACTCAGTCCAATTTTCGTGTTTGGTGTTGGACTGCGGAAGTCGCCCGATAAAGTTGTCATGATCGAGGCCATACTGCTCATTTTGTACCCGGTGTAGCCCGGCCAGCTCCCGGCCGAACTGCTCGTGGTCGCCGGTATCGGAGCCACCCTGTTCGATATATTCCAGCAGCAGATAGCCGGTGCCCCCGTCGACCGTTCCCACCGCCAGTACCTCGGGTATGATCAGGTCGGCTCCGGAAGAACGCAACAGTTCCAGCCCTTTTTTTTCTTTAAGGAACATGGCTGGGTCTGCGCTGGTATTCCATTTTAAAAACGCCGCTCCCGATTTTTCGAGCGTCAGGCGTGCCGCCCGGTTTATGCTGCCACCCGAAACGCCCTGCAGATCGGTGACCGATTCGTTCAGTTGATCTTCCAGAACGTCTTTCAGGTTACCCGGAAGCATGGCTTACTCCCGGATGTTGTTTTGCAGTTTGTCGAGCAGGTTCTCACAGCTTCGCTGAACAATATCGAACACCCGCTCGAAACCCTGCATACCCCCGTGATAGGGGTCGGGTACCTCCGCAGGACCTTCTACATCGGGGTCGAAATCGCGGAGCATCGCCACCTTGTCGGAAAACCGGTTACCGCTATCCATCTGCTCGATATTTCGCAGGTTTTCACGATCCATGGCCAGGATCAGGTCATAGTATTCCAGGTCGAACTGTTCAAACTGCCGTGCGGTGGATTGCAGGGTGACGCCGTGCCTGTTGGCCACCTCCTGGCTGCGTGCGTTTGCAGGCTCTCCGGTGTGATAGGAGGCGGTACCTGCCGAATCGATCTCAAAATAGGGCTGCAGACCCTTTTCATTGACCAGGTGCTGAAAGATACCCTGCGCGGTGGGGCTTCGGCATATATTGCCGAGGCATACGAAACAGATCTTCAGGGGATCCTCTCTGGTTATCTCTTTATTCAACATTATTTGCCGTCTAAAATGAGTTTGTTAACAGCCTACTGAACGCATTGCAGAGGGGGATGATTCCCCATGCGGTACAGCGCAGCCTGTACAATAAAAAAATTCAAGTTTTAATGTGAACAGTACCGCAAAGACTTTTATCTTTGAAGTTCTTCATGAATTTCCAATAAAACGTTTCGATGGTTCGTAGCGTCGAAAATTCGTTGAAAGTTCTTATATTAAAGGTTTTTCAGTGGATCGAAATCGTCGGATAATCGACCTGTATGAGTAAAAAGTTCGAAGAAGTAAGAAATTTAGATTTTACCAAAGTGGAGCTTGAAATCCTCCGCTGGTGGAAGAGTAATAACATCTTCAAAAAAAGCCTCACCACCCGGGAGGAGGGTATCCCCTTCACCTTCTATGAAGGTCCACCCACGGCGAACGGCAAGCCCGGCATCCATCACGTGCTCTCGAGGACGGTAAAAGACCTGTTCTGCCGTTACAAGACATTAAAAGGGTTTCACGTGGAGCGGAAGGCGGGCTGGGATACCCACGGGCTGCCGGTCGAGATCGAGGTGGAGAAAGAGCTGGGACTGGAGACCCGCGAACAGATTCAGAAGTTCGGCATAGACAAGTACAACGAGGAGTGCCGTACCAGCGTGATGAAATACAAGGATCTGTGGGATCGGCTCACCAACCGGATGGCCTATTGGGTGGATCTGGAGGATCCCTACATCACCTTTGAAAATGACTATATCGAATCGGTCTGGTGGGCATTTAAAACTCTCTACGAGAAGGGGCTGGTCTACAAAGGATATAAGATACAATGGTATTCTCCCGGGAGCGGCACCGTCCTTTCATCCCACGAAGTGAGCCTCGGTTACGAGGAGATACAGGATCCCTCGATCTATGTGAAGTTTCAACTCGATGCCGCCGATGACGTTTATTTCCTGGCCTGGACCACCACCCCCTGGACCATCGTCTCCAACATGGCGTTGGCTGTCAATCCCAACCTGGATTACGTTAAGATCCGTCTGTCGGAAGGCGATAGGACCGAATACTATATCCTCGCCCGCGACTGCGTAGAGGAGACGATCCATCACGATTATGAAATTGTGGAGGAATACAAGGGCCGGGACCTGGAGGGTTGGACCTACCGCCCGGTATTTGATTTTGCCCTGGAAAAATATGACAAGTCGGAAGCCTGGCGGGTGATTACGGCCGATTATGTGACCACCGACGAGGGGACCGGGGTGGTGCACACCGCACCGGCCTTCGGCGCTGACGACTACCGGTCCTGCAAGGAGGCGGGCATCCCGATGTTCAACCCGATTGACCAGGATGGCAAATTCACTGAAGAAGCCGGTCCTTTTGAGGGAAAGTGGTTCAAGGATGCCGACAAGGAGATCGCCAGCGCCATCAAGGACAAGTACCTGATGTACAAGCACGAGACCTATGTGCATAACTATCCCTTCGACTGGCGCAAAGGAACGCCGCTGATGTCCTATCCGGTGGAATCATGGTTCATCCGCACCACCGAGATCAAGGACAAGATGGTCAGCTACAACCGGGATATAAACTGGAAGCCCCCCAGCACCGGCACGGGCCGTTTCGGTACCTGGCTGGAGAACAATGTAGACTGGGCGGTATCCCGCCAGCGATACTGGGGCACCCCCATCCCGCTCTGGGTCAGCGACGAAGATCCCGATTACGTGGAGTGCGTCGGAAGCATCGAGGAGCTGAAGAAGAAGGCGGGCCTTGCCGACGACGAAGAGCTTGACCTGCACCGCCCCCACATCGACGAGATCACATGGGAGGGGCCCAACGGCGGCACCATGCGCCGTATTCCCGACCTGCTGGATGTGTGGTTTGACTCCGGTTCGATGCCCTTCGCCCAGTGGCACTATCCGTTTGAGAACAAGGAGAAATTCAAGACCCGGTTTCCCGCCGATTTCATCGCTGAGGGAGTCGATCAGACCCGCGGTTGGTTCTACACGCTACACGCACTGGGCACCATGCTGTTCGACCAACCCGCCTACAAGAATGTGGTATCCAACGGGCTGGTCCTCGACGAAAACGGCGAGAAGATGAGCAAGTCGAAGGGCAACTCCGTCGATCCGTTCGACGTGATTCAGGAATTCGGGGCCGATACGGTACGCTGGTACATGATGAGCAACTCCTCGCCCTGGGAAAATCTTAAATTCAGCAAAGATGGGCTGAGAGATACGCAGCGCAAGTTCTTCAACACGCTTATCAACACCTATACCTTTTTCGCGATGTACGCGAATATCGATGGTTTCACCTTTTCCAGAACCATGATCCCGACCAGCGACCGGCTGGAGATGGACCGCTGGATCATCTCCCGAATGAATACCACGGTGAAGCGGGTCGACGGGTTTCTGGATGACTACGACCCCACCAAGGCGGCCCGAGAGATCGAGGGATTTGTCGATGAGCTCAGCAATTGGTATGTTCGCAGGAACCGAAGGCGTTTCTGGAAAGAGGGCAAGTCGCTTGAAAAGACAGCGGCCTACCAGACACTCTACGAATGTCTGCTGGATCTGTCCAAGCTAATCAGCCCGATAGCTCCTTTTCTGGGCGAATGGCTCTTCCAACGATTGACAGAGGTGACCGGCAAGGAGGAGGAATCGGTACATATCTCCTTCTACCCCACGGTGGAGGAAACAGCGATCGACAAGCCGCTCGAACACCGCATGCAGCTTGCACGTAAAATTTCATCGATGGTGCTGCGCTTGCGCAACAAGATTGAGATCAATGTACGTCAGCCTCTG
>JAWVYR010000232.1:0-4443 GCA_033722635.1 Balneolaceae bacterium
AAAAAACAATCCCCGCACGTATCAGGTGCGGGGATCTGTTATTCATCAAGAGAGACTTACACATGTGAGAGTGTGTAAGAGCTTTTTATACCCGCTTCCCTGAAAAATGTTCCCGGCTGTGCATTTTTTTCTAAATGCGTTTGCGCCATTACTAGCCCAGGTGTGAAAATAAGAAACCCCCGCTGCCAGTAAAGGCAAGTCGAGGGCTTCCACAATCTCAATAAATGAGATCATTATGAATGGTTGATTATACGAAAATTATTCCATTCTGGAAATTCGAGTACAGACAGGGCGGTATGCAGTCTGAATCATCCTGCTCACGGTCGCCGGGTGCGGCGAAAATGGACCTCCCATTGCCACCAGAAAAATCTGCGTTAATAAAAAAATCCTGCAGCCTTTGCAGTCTGCAGGATTGGGTTAATCCATATATTGTACTATTTCAGCTATTCAGGATCTCCCGTAGTCTCTTTCTGCATCTTCCAAGATGTTCTGGGTATCCCAGTGTTCATAGGCGGAGGCAAAGCGGGAGGCCAAAACGCCGTTGTTGTTTTTTATCATTGGATCGGCACCGTGCTTCAACAGTTGTTTCACCACATGGGGGTGGCCATATTTGGCGGCAATCATCAGGGGAGTGGTGCCCGTACTGTTTTGCACATTAACTTTAGCTTCGTTCTTGAGCAGTACCTCCATCACCAGCCGGTCGCCGACTTTTGCGGCATGGAATAAAACGGTATTGCCTACATCATCCGTCGCATTGATATCTGCTCCATCCTCGATCAGAGCTGCAACCTTTTTGTGCTTTCCCTGCTGGACCGCTTTTTGCAGATCCTTGTCGATATCCCCTTCAGCCACAGCTGTAAAGGGTGCCAGTGCCAGCAGCAGTGCCGCTGCGGCAAATGTTAACTTGTGTAGTTTATTCATAATGATCTCATTGGTTGAGATTATCGTTCAAGCTTAAACTACGGGGCAAAATATTCTTTTGTTTCAGAATTGGATGATGTTTACAAATAATTTACAGTTTCATGTTACGATTTTACCAGCCTCCGGAGAGATTTAATAGACTCTGTGTACTCGAATTCCAGTTATAATTAATTCGTAAAATATATTATTCTATGCTTGATAGTTCCCTGGTTACCATGTTTAACGGCTCGGCTACAGCGTGATGATCGGAAAGTCAGTACTTCATTATACGATTATCGATAAACTCGGCGAAGGCGGAATGGGCAAAGTGTATCTTGCCGAAGACACCAAGCTGGACCGTAAGGTAGCACTCAAATTTCTGCCCGATTATATCACCGACGATTCCAAAGCCCGGGAGCGGTTCCGCAATGAAGCCCGCGCTGCTGCCTCCCTGAATCATCCCAACATCACCCAGATACACGCGCTGGAGGAGAGCGACCACGGATCTTTTATCGTCATGGAATATGTGGACGGGGTTGAACTCAAAAAACTGATTCAAAGAAACGACCTGTCGCTCGAACGGAAAAAGGAGATCGCGCTTGAGGTTTCCAAAGCCCTTGGAACCGCCCATAAAAAGGGAATCATTCACCGGGATGTGAAATCCAGCAATATCATGATCCGGGATGACGGTACCGTCAAGGTGATGGATTTTGGACTGGCGAGATTCATCGATTCTGATCATATCACCCGTACCGGTGACACCCTCGGCACCGCAGCCTATATGGCACCGGAACAGATTCTGGGGAATCAGGTGGACGAACGCGCTGATATCTGGTCGTTCGGTGTTGTACTCTATGAATTGCTGGCCGGTGAGCTCCCTTTCCGGGGCGAATATGAACAGGCGATCACCTATGCCATCCTGGAAGATGAACCCATGCCGATCTCGGAGGTGGGAAAAGAGATCCCCGAACCCCTGCAGAAGATGGTGGATCGCTGCCTCAGGAAGCAACCGGAGGATCGATATGACTCGTTCCGGGAGATTATCGACCAGTTCTCCGATATGGGGTTGACGCACGGTACAGATACGACCGGTTCTTCACAGAACATCGAAACCCCCTTCAAGCCAAGCAGGAAAATTCTGTATGGCGGTGTATCACTCATTCTTATTGTGGCTGCGATATGGTTGTTGCTTCCAGGCGGGCAACCGTTGCCAGATAATACCGGATCGGAACATTCTGCCATTCGGCAAACCCTGGCGGTCCGCCCGTTTAAAAGCATCGGAGCGGATCAACAGGCGTCCTTTACCCAGGGCATGGCGGAAATTCTAAATACCAACCTGGCCCAGGTGGAAGGGTTTCGGGCGATCTCCCAGAATGCCGTGGAGCACTACCTGAAAAGCTATACCCTTCCTGAGATTGTGGAGGAGCTGGGGCTTGACTACCTGATCGAGGGATCGGTACAGCTGTTCGGGGAACAGGTGCGGATCAACATCCAGCTGATGAACGCTGAAACCAGCGAATATGTCTGGACCAACTCCTACGAACGATACTTGGGTGATGCCCTCATACTGCAAAAGGAGATAGCCGAAGATATCCTGCAAAGAATTCAACAAGCGCTGGGGCAGGAGGTCGCCATCCAGGTGAATGTGGACGCATCACGTGTCAAACCCGAGGCCCTGAAACTCTACCTGAAGGCCGTTGATTATCAAAAGTCGAGAACGAGGCCTGATGTTTCACAATCGATTGAACTGTTCAAGCAATCGATCGCAATAGATTCCACTTTTTCTCCCGCTTATGCCCGAATGGCGTTTTCCTATATACTCAACGTCAATTTCTTCACCTCGGAAAAAAATGAACCCTATATCGGCAACGCCCGAAGAGCAATCGATAAGGCGTTGGAACTTACTCCTAATTCATCCTGGGCCTATCTCTCTATGGGACTGATTGAAGAATTTAGCTTTAACTGGGAGGAGGCCGAAGAAGCACTGAATAAAGCAATAGCGTTCAACCCGGCCAACGACGAAGCTCATCACGAATTGGCACACCATCTTTTGCGCTTAGGCCGCTTCGAAGAGGCTATCGATTCTGAAATGAGAGCACTCAACTTCGTGCCCAATTCTCCTCTTTACCAGAGCGGACTGGGTGAGATTTATTTGTTCAGAAAAGATTACGACAAAGCGATTACCGAGATGAAAAAAGCCCTGAAACTGGATCCGGAACACAGGGCGACCTATCGTTGGCTGACAAAGGCATACCTACATAATGGAGCATTTCAACAGGCTTTAGTATCACTGGATAAGGCGATAACTCAAATTTACACGGCTGAAAGAGCGCAAATATACGGTCTTATGGGACAGGCAGAAAAAGCTCGAAAGCTTATCGAACAGGCCAATAACAACGCTACCACAACCCTGGAAAACGGTTTCGGACTGGCGCTGGCCTATGCAGCCATCGGTGATAATGAGAAAGCAATCGACATGCTGGAAAGAGCTATGGATAACAAAAATACCTGGTTGATATACATGAAGGTTGAACCCGGGTTGGATCCACTGAGGAATGATCCCCGGTATCAGGCGATCGAACGAAAAGTGTTTGGACGATTTAGCAGCTACTCCAATTGAATAATTATATTAAACCGTGACCCCTTAATCAGCTGGAACTTATGCAAACCATACTCGGCTCCGGTGGTGCGATCGGCAATGAACTGGCAAAAGCGCTCCGTGAATACACCGACCAAGTACGGCTTGTGAGCCGTAATCCCCGAAAAGTATATGATGACGACATCCTGCATCCCGCCAACCTGCTGAATGCCAATGAAACCGAGAAAGCCGTCGATGGCTCCGAGATTGCCTATCTCACTGTTGGCCTTCCATACAAGGCCGAAGTGTGGCAAACGGCCTGGCCGACCATCATGCATAATGTGATTCAAGCCTGCAGGATCCACGGCACCCGGCTGGTCTTCTTCGATAACGTATATATGTATGACAAAAACCACCTGAACCCGATGACCGAGGAGACCCCGGTGAATCCCCCAGCAAAAAGGGAGAAGTGCGGGCCGAGATCGCCCGGATGCTTATGGATGAAGTGGAGGATGGGAATCTACAGGCTCTGATCGCACGCTCTGCCGACTTTTATGGACCGTCCATCGAGGGCACCAGTATATTGAATGAAACGGTTGTCAAAAATCTGGATCAGGGGAAAAAAGCAAACTGGCTGGGATCGGCCGACTGCAAACATTCCTTTACCTTCACACCCGATGCAGGTAAGGCAACAGCCCTGCTCGGCAACACGTTGGAGGCCTACAACCAGGTATGGCATCTTCCGACAGCCTCCGATCCGCCCACCGGCAAGGAATGGGTGACCATGGTGGCCGACGCGCTGGGGGTGGAGGCCAGATACCGGGAGGTTCCGAAATGGATGGTTCGCCTGATCGGGCTGTTCGACGGGACCATGGCCGAGCTTACCGAGATGGTTTACCAGAATGATCGGCACTACGTTTTCGACAGCAGCAAGTTCGAGCAGCATTTCGACCTCCGGCCCACCC
>JAWVYR010000233.1:0-4417 GCA_033722635.1 Balneolaceae bacterium
CCTTCACATCCTCCTCGGATTCATAGATATCCATATGCTCAGCCTCAATATTGGTGATCACGGCCAGGGAGGGGGAAAGGCGGAGGAATGTACGGTCGAACTCATCGGCCTCCACCACGATGATATCGCCGGTACCCACCACCGCATTGGTCTCGGAGAAACTGTGAACCCTGCCGCCCACGATGATGGTCGGATCAAAGCTGCCATCCTGGATTACATGGCCGATCAGCGTGGTAGTGGTGGTCTTGCCGTGGGTTCCGGCCACGCCCACCCCGAATTTCATCCGCATCAGTTCGGCCAGCATCTCGGCTCTTTTGATCACCGGAATGCCCTGTTCCGCTGCCGCCCTGGTTTCTATATTCTCATCGGCCTCGACCGCACTGGTGTAGACCACCACATCGGCTCCTTCGATATTTTTCTCTTCATGGCCGATATGAATTTCCGCACCCAGTTCCTTCAGGTGATCGATGGTATCGCTCATATTGGCATCCGATCCGGTGACCTTATATCCTTTTTGCAGCAGAATCTCGGCCATGCCGCTCATACCGATGCCGCCGATGCCCACCATATGGATGTGGCGGGTCCGCCCAAAAATCGGTTGTGTTTGCACCTTGTTATTCATCCTTTCTGCTGCACCTTAACCAGTTCAATGATTTCCTCTGCGATTCGTTTCGACGCATCGGGTTTTGCAAGCTGTTTTGCTGCATGGCTCATACTATCCAGGCGGTCCCGGTCATGTATCAACGATTTCACCACCTCAGAAAGCTGTTGCCTCAGTTGATCATCGTTGACCAATATGGAAGCGCCCTCTTCAGCCATCGATTCTGCATTTCTTGTCTGATGATCGCCGGCGACATTGGGGGATGGCACCAGAATGCTCGGCGTGCCGGTCAGCGCGATCTCGGCGCAGGATAGGGCACCCGCCCGACTTACGATCAAATCGGCTGCGGCATAAGCCTGCTTCATATTGTGGATAAAATCTTTCAGCCGGAGATTTACGAAGGGCTGTTTATCAATTCTGGCGCGTAGTTCGTCATAATACTTCTTTCCGCACTGCCAGATAATCTGCAGTTCCATCTCATCGTGCAGATCGACCAGATTATGCACGACCGCGTCATTGATCGATCTGGCTCCACCGCTGCCGCCCAATATCAGCAACACCGGTTTGGAGGGGTCAAAATCGTATTCATGGCAGGCTTGCGCGTGGTCGGCCCCGGCCAGCTCTTTTCTCGTGGGATTGCCGGCGAGCACGGTTTTATCTTTCGGCAGATACTGATCCGCATCCCTGAACGCGGTGAAAATCACCTCCGCATGTTTTGCCAGCATACGATTGGTGACACCGGGGAAACTGTTTTGTTCCTGAATTACAAGCGGGATACCTCTTTTGGCGGCGATCCATCCCACCGGTCCAGCTACATAGCCCCCGCATGATACTACTACTTCGGGATCAAACTGGCCGATGATACTGTAGCTTTGCATCAGGCTCACTACCAGCTTGACCGGGAAGACCAGGTTTTTGAACGTGAATCTGCGGTGCAGACCGCTGATCCATATGCTTACGATATCATAACCGGCATCGGGTACCACACGCCATTCCATATGATCGCGCGTTCCTACAAAAAGGATCGTCGCATCAGGGCATTCCTCTTTTACCGCATTCGCGATAGCGATGGCGGGATACACATGCCCTCCCGTTCCTCCGGCCGCTATGAGCACGCGAGGTTCGCTCACAGCGGCGGAGGCGGGATGGCTCTGTGATGATATGTCCTTGGTAGTACTATGCATAAAACACCGGTCGCTTCTTGCGGTCGTATTTCGAGATATTCATGAGGATGCCGATCATCACGCCGGCAAACAGCAGGCTGGTGCCGCCGTAGCTTACAAACGGCATGGGCAGTCCCGTGACCGGCAGAAGTCCGCTGGCCACGCCCGCGTTGATAAACGCGTAGAGTGCGATGGTGATGGTACATGCGACTGCCAAAAAGGTGCCTAGCAGGTCCATCGCGTTTTTGGCAATCACCGCGATTCCCCTGAACATAATCAGTGTGAAGAGCATGATGATGGTAAGGGAGCCGACCAGGCCGTATTCCTCGGCGATGATCGCAAAAATAAAGTCATTGTATGGGGCCGGCAGGAAATCGCGCTGTGTACTTTTCCCAATCCCCACTCCGAGAATTTCACCCCTGGCGATCGCGATCTGTGCCTGTTGCGCCTGGTATCCCTCTCCCACATTGAAACTGTTGCTGTCGATATCCATCACCCGGTTCATATAGAGCTGTATCCGGCTTTGACGCTCCGGCGATTGCATGATCAGCAGGGTGCCGCCCAGCAGACCGATCAGTACCAGCGATCCCAGCTGAAGGGTGCTGATGCGGCCGATGAACATCAGCAGGATGGAGGCGGCCAGCAGCAATGCGGCGGTACTGAAATCCTCAATGCTGATCAGCCCACAGGTGATGACGACCCAGACCATGATCGGCAGGAATGCCCGTTTGAAATCCTTGATATACTCCTGTTTCTCATTAAGCAGCACGGCGATATGCACCAGCAACGCAACGGCAGCCAAGCCGGAAGGCTGAAAGGAAAACCCGCCCAGGTCGAGCGAGCGGCGAGCACCGAACATCTCCGTGCCGTACAGGGTGACCGCTATCAGCAGCAGCCAGCTCACCACCATAGCGATTCGGCTGAATTTGGCGATCAGATGGTAATCGATTTTGGAGAAGATCAGCATCACCAGAAAAGCGATGCCGAGCTTCATAAAATGACCAAGCAACAGGCTTCCGGCGGTGGTATGCTTGCTCTCCGCGAAATAGGCGATGGAGGAGTATACCGCGAGCACACCGATGATCATCAGCAGGATCACTGATACCAGGAGCACCCGGTCGCTGCCCTGCTTACCGCGATCGATATCATCCGGGCTGGTGCCGAGAATCGATGAGATTTTGGTATTTGGTGTCGTGTATATCATCTAATGTTCTTTTCCTTCGGCCGGCTGCAGGTGTTAGTTGTCATTACAGTTCATTTACCATCTTCTTGAATTCCCGTCCACGGTGCTCATAATTTTCAAACATGTCGAATGAAGCGCAGGCTGGACTTAGAAGCACGATCTCACCCCGTTTGGCGTACTTCCTGCCGAGGCGGACCGCATCCCTCATCGTTTCCGCAGTTTCAAGTCGTGGAACCACCTCTTTGAGCTGCTCCTCGATGAGCGGCCGGGCTTCGCCAATCGCGATGACGGTGTGGACCTTTTCCTTCAGCTGGTCCTCCAGTTTCAGGTAGTCGTTGCCCTTGTCTCTTCCGCCGAGTATCAGAACGATCGGTACATTAAAACTGTCCAGCGCATACCAGACCGCGTTGATATTGGTGGCCTTGCTGTCATTTACATATTGAACGCCGTCGATCGACTGTACCATCTCCAGCCGGTGTTCCACGCCTTCAAACGAGCGCAGACTTTCCCGGATCACTTCATTCTTGATCTCGGAAACCCGAGCGGCCAGAGCGGTTGCCAGCCCGTTGTTTAGATTGTGACGGCCTTTGAGGCCTATCTCATCTATCGGCATCAGTACCTCTTCTTTTTTTTTGAATTTGAGTACAATTTCCTGGTTGCGAACAAACGCCCCCTCGGGCACTTCCGAGCGGTTGGAAAAAGCGAGAAGCCGGGGAGCATCCTCTTTTTTTTTAAACGACTCGACCCGTTCCTTGATGACGGGATCATCATAGTTGAAGATGAACCAGTCATCCCCGGTCTGGTTCATCGAGATCTTGAATTTCGATTCGGCATATTTATCAAAGCTCTGCTGGTATCGGTCCAGGTGGTCGGGTGTGATATTCAGGATCATGCTCACCTGCGGATGGAAGGTATCGATGTGATCCAGCTGAAAACTGCTGACCTCCAGGATCGCCTGGGTATTGCGGTCGGTTTCTTCGACCCGGTCGGAAAAAGCGTAACCGATATTGCCGGCGGTAAGATGCGGTATACCGGCGCACTTCCACAGGTGGGTCAGCCAGCTCGTGACCGTCGTCTTACCGTTGCTGCCGGTTACTGCAATGATCGGGCTGCGGTTGTACCAGCTGGCTACTTCCAGCTCGGAGTAGACCGCCTTGCCCGCCTGCAGGTAATCCTGGACGATCGGAGCCTGGGTGGGTACGCCGGGGCTTACCACCGCAAGTTCACCCTCTCGGGCCCGCTCACTGTGCCCGTTTTCCTCAAAGGGAATGTTTAATTCGTTCAACCGATCCTTGATCGGATCTGAAATCGGGTTTTTGTCCGAAACAAAAATTTCGGCTCCCTTGCCGGCGAGTAGGGCAGCAACGGCCATACCGCTCCGGGCGGCTCCGATCACAACGATATGTTTGTTCTCCACGTGTCTCATCGCAACTTCAGGGTTAAGAGACTGATGATTCCCAGCAGCAGGGC
>JAWVYR010000234.1:0-4372 GCA_033722635.1 Balneolaceae bacterium
AACAGTTGTATTTATGGAGTAACCTGATTCGGCGGCCGGATCTGAATATAGTTCTTCCGGTTTTCGGCTGTAGAGTTGACCTTGAATCATCTTCTCGTTCAGTATGGCTGCTTCGTTGGCGAAAGATCTGTATTTAATTTTTTTTAGCTAATGGAAATGAATAGTGAATTAGCAACACAGGATAAACAGTTACAGCGCGAGATAACCGCTGGTTTGAAAAAGTCACAAAAAGAGCTGCCTGCCAAGTATTTCTACGATGAAAGGGGATCACGGCTGTTTGAACAAATAACCCGGCTGGAAGAGTATTATCTGACCGAAACGGAGATGCATATTCTCCGGGAAAAAAAAGGTGCCATCACAGGCCATATCGGTGATGGAGCCGTGCTCCTTGAGCTGGGCAGCGGAAGCAGCAAAAAAACACGCATGCTGCTGGATCATATGAACCATCTTGTTGCCTACATACCGGTGGATATATCGGAAGATTATCTGCTGTCGGTCGCCGATAGTTTGAGAAAGGAGTATCCGGAGATCATCATAAAACCGGTTTGTGCCGATTACACCCGGCCGTTTCAACTGCCGGAAATCGAGGAGTCCTACAATCGAAAAGTCGCCTTCTATCCGGGTTCAACGATCGGAAATTTTATTCCCGAAACAGCCAGAAGTTTTTTGAAACAGATCGCTTCGATCCTCGGTCCGGGGGGAGGATTGCTGATCGGGGTTGATCTGAAAAAAGAACGGTCAGTGCTGGAGGCAGCTTACAACGACGCCGAAGGGGTGACCGCCGAATTCAACAAGAACATACTCCGGCGGCTGAATCGGGAGTTGAAGGCCGATTTTAAACTCGACCAGTTCGAGCATCAGGCCTTCTACAATGAGCAGGAGGGGCGTATCGAGATGCACCTGGAATGCAAGAAGGAACAGACGGTTCATATCAACGGGGAGGCGATCTCTTTTGAGCGGGGTGAGACCATTCACACCGAGAATTCCTATAAATATAGCCTCGACGAATTTGAAGAATTGTTAAGCGGCATATTTACGGTGGAAAGTGTATGGACCGATGACCAGGAAAGATTCAGCCTGCAATTTTTAACCAGCAATCACGGTCAATAAAGATGGCATCGTCCGATCAGACTACGGAATCGGTATGGGAGTATCCCCGCCCCCCGGCTCTCGAGGAAAGTAATCAACGGGTATGGGTCGAGTTCAACGGCAAGGTGATTGCCGACACCCGCAATGCAAAACGGGTGCTGGAAACCAGCCATCCTCCCACCTATTATATCCCACCGGAAGATGTGAAATCCGCGTTTTTGAAGGAGTCTGACAAAACCACCCTGTGTGAGTGGAAGGGTACTGCCCGCTACTTCGATGTGGTGGTCGGGGATAAACGAGCCGGCGATGCCGCCTGGTATTATCCGGATCCGACCGAGCGTTTCGAGTCGATCGAAAACCATCTGGCTTTCTATCCGGGCAAAATGGATGCATGCTACGTGGGAGAGGAGCAGGTAAAAGCGCAGGAGAGCAGCTTTTACGGCGGCTGGATTACCAGCAACATTACAGGGCCTTTCAAGGGAGATCCCGGTATAACGAAGCGTTGAATCGCTTGATTTTTAAAAGCCTTCCATGCCGGATGAAGCATTCCCCTTTTTTCTTCATATTGAAGCATGATTGAACTGAACCAGGTGACCAAAACCTACGAGGATCGGATCCGGGCGGTCGATGAAGTCTCTTTTACGGTCGGGGAGGGAGAGGTGTTCGGCATCGTGGGTACCAGCGGCTGCGGCAAAACCACTACCCTGAAGATGATCAACAGGCTGATTGAACCCACCTCCGGCCGTATTGTAGTGAATGGAACCGATATCAAGGATTCTCAACCTGAAAAGCTGCGGCGCAATATCGGGTATGTGATACAGAATATCGGCCTCTTTCCCCACTATTCGATCGCTGAAAATATATCGGTCGTCCCCAACCTGCTGCAGTGGGATAAAAAACGAGTGAAAAGCCGGGTCACCGAACTGCTGAATCTGGTGGGATTGGACCCCGGCGAGTTTGCCGGGCGCTCTCCCGAGACCCTGAGCGGCGGGCAGCAGCAGCGGGTCGGACTGGCTCGGGCCCTGGCAGCCGATCCTCCCGTGATCCTGATGGATGAGCCGTTCGGCGCCCTCGATCCGATCACCAAGGAGCAGATCCAGCAGGAATTCAAAAATTTGCTTAGGGAGATACGCAAAACGATAATCCTGGTGACCCACGACGTATTTGAGGCGTTCGACCTCTGCGACCGAATCGGACTGATGGATGAGGGCAGGCTGAAGCAAACCGGTTCGCCCAAGGACCTGCTCTTTCAACCGGCCGACGCGTTCACCCGTTCTTTCTTCGACAGCCACCGCTTTCAGCTGGAGCTTCTGAGCATAACAACCCGGGATGTGTGCCGTCTTCTGGAACCGGCGGAAAGATCCCGGAAGGAAGCGGCATCCTTTGACTCGGAAACACCCTTTTTGGAGCTGTTCCAGTCGGTGGAGCAGGCGGACCGGGAGATGGAGATCATAAGCGTGAATGATGAACAGGGTGAGGTGGACGGGTTTTACAAAACAGCGGAGCTGATGAGTGGATTCTACCGGGCCCGAAGCCGGCTGCGCCAGCATCCGGGAGGCAGCGATGGTTGATTTCTTGAATTTTATCCTGGATAACCAGTCGGAACTGCTGGATCAGACCGTCGAGCATATCGGGCTCACCTTCATCGCCTTGGCCATTGCGATAGCTATCGGCGTTCCCCTTTCCATACTGCTTACCCGCTTCCGAAAACTGGCCGGCACCGCCTTGGGAGCAGTAGGCGTCATTCAGACGATACCCAGCATCGCCCTTCTCGGTTTCCTGCTGCCCCTGCTGGGTATCGGCGCGGTGCCCGCCATTGTGGCTCTTTTTCTATATGCGCTGCTTCCCATCGTCAGAAACACCTATGCCGGCATCGACGAGGTGGAACCCTCGGTGGTGGAAGCGGCCCGCGGGATGGGGATGACCGACCGCCAGATTCTCACAAAGGTGGAGCTGCCGCTGGCGGTGCCGGTGATCTTTGCCGGGATCCGTACGGCGACGGTGATCAATGTGGGGGTGGCGACGCTCTGTGCCCTGATAGGCGCCGGAGGACTCGGGGAGTTTATCTTCCGCGGCATCGCCCTGAACAACGCCACCATGATATTGGCCGGTGCCTTTCCCGCCGCCGCACTGGCACTGCTTTTTGACGGCCTGCTGGGCTGGCTGGAAAAGCATATTCAATCGCTGGCCAAACCGCTGGGTTATGCCGGCCTGCTGCTGTTGCTATTTATCATACCGTGGTCGGCTTCCTCGCTCTTCGGTACTGGAACGTTCCGTATCGGCGTGCCGCCGGAGTTCCTGGAGCGCCCGGATGGGTACACCGACCTGACCAGGGAATACGGGTTCGATATGCCGGTAGTGGAGATGAACGCCGCCCTGATGTATGAGGCGCTCAGGGACGAACGGATTGATGTGGCAGTAGGATACTCCACCGACGGAAGAATTAAAGCATTCGACCTGAAAGTGCTGAAGGATGACCGCAACTACTTCCCGCCCTACGATTGTGCGCCGCTTGTTCACGATGAAACCCTGAATCGTTACCCGGAATTGCGGGATCTGTTGAACAGATTGTCCGGGAAGATATCAACTCAAACGATGATCGAACTCAACAACAGGGTGGATCACATGCAGATGAAGGAGTCGGCCGTAGCGGAGCAGTTCCTGGAGGAACATGGATTCAAAACCGGTACCCGGCGCAGCGGCGAACCCGATATCCTGATCGGCGGAAAACTGCAGACCGAACAGTTCATACTGGGCCATATGTACGCGATGCTGATTGAGAACTACACCGAACTGGATGCGGGCCTCAGGTTGGGCCTGGCCGGCACCCAGATCGTCTTCAATGCCCTGGTGAACCGGGAGATCGATCTCTACCCGGAGTATACCGGCACAGGGCTTCACGTCCTCTTAAAAGCCGGTTCCACAACTGTCGATTCACTGGGCAACGACCCGAACCGGGTTTACAACTACGTGAAAAAAGAGACCCGTCGCCGTTACGACCTCACCTGGCTGGAACCTCTCGGATTCGAAAACACCTATGCGCTGATGATGCGTCGGGAGGAGGCCGAACGGCTGGGGATCGATTCGATTAGTGACCTGGTTAACCATCTCGAGGAATGACGAAATAGTACGGCTATCCAGATAATCTCTGTGTATTCGCCCGATGTTGCACTAAACGAAGAGGGATCAAATCCAAAAAATGCGACCAGGGGATCATACAGATCGGGATACTGTTTCCGCAACGCCCGGGGTTTCTCCAGGAAACACTCGGTGATCACGGCAA